>JAGSYU010000171.1 GCA_018262575.1 Pseudomonadota bacterium
GTGATGATCAGGTTGGCGCCGAGACCGTTGACGGCGACGGCCATCAGCGCACCGATCAGACCGCCGGCGATGATCGCCGCCAGCAGTCCGAGCCAGGCGCTGCCGGTCCAGGCACTGACCAACACCCCGGCGAGCGCACCCGTCAGCATCATGCCTTCCATGCCGAGGTTGAACACGCCGGCACGATCGGAGATCAGAATACCGAGCGCCGCCACCAACAGCGGCGTCATGACGCGCAGCACGGTGGCAAATGTGGCGGGGTCGGTGACGATGCTGATGAGGTCGGTCATCGTGTCCCCTCCGCCTGGCGAATCCGGCGGATCAGTCGCAGAACGGCCGGATGCTGGAAGATGGCGGTTGCCGTTACGGTCAGCATGATGGCCGCCGTGACAAGGCCGACCACTTCGCTGGGGATGCCGATGTCGCGGGCCAGAAAGTCGCCGCCGACCTGCAAATAGCCCAGGAACAGGGCGGCCGGCACGACATAGAAGGGGTTTTCCCGGGCAAGGATGGCAATGATGATGCCGGTCCAGCCGAGACCCGGCAGTTGCGTCCAGGAAAAGCGTGGATAGAGGCCGAGCACCTGGATGGCGCCGGCCATGCCGGCGATCAACCCGCCGACCAGTTGCGCCTGCATGATGATCCGCCGCGACGGCAGGCCGAGATGAGAGGCGAATACCGGTCCCTGCCCGACGATGCGCAGATTGAGACCCGAGCGCGTGAAATACAGCCAGACGCCGCCGGCAAGGCAGGCGACCAGCGCAACGATGGCGCCGGAGTTGAGCCTTGTCCCAGGCAGGAGACGATCGAGCTTGGCGTCAGCCGGGATGCGGTAGGACATCAGCGAGCCGGCGGCCGGATCGCGCAAGTAGTAGTTGAGGAAGAACACGCCAGCGTAAAGGATGGCGAAGTTGAGGACCAGCGACGTCACCATCTCCGGCGCCTCCCAACGCAGGCGAAGCTCGCCGGGGATGATGCAGGAGAGACTGCCGACGACGGCACCGGCGATGATGGCGACAAGCGGCGTGAACGGCCCGAAGGACGGCAGCAGCAGCGCCGCCGTGGTGGCGGCGAGACCTCCGAGGAAGACGCCGCTTTCAATGCCGAGATTGAACAGGCCGGAGCGGAACACAATCGTGGCGGCGAGGCCGGTGAAGGCGATCGGCGTTGCGTATTCGGCGACATTGCCGAGATGCCTGAGGCTCGACAGCGGTCCGAGCAGAAAGGCGGCAATGACGGCGCCGGGATGCTCGTGCGGCAGCGCGAAAGGGATCAGCACCGCGAGAATCACCGCCGCGATGACCGAGAGCGTGATCGCCAGACGGACGAGGCCTGCCAGAAGGATTCGGTTCATGGCATGCCCTCCAGGCCGAGCATGTAGGGGCCGAGCCGCTCTGGCGTCAGTTGCGCTTCGTTGGCGAGCACGGCGGTGATCTGGCCGGCGAACATCACGACGACGCGGTCGGACAGGCGGAGAAGTTCGTCGAGATCGGCGGTAACGAGCAATACGGCAGCGCCGCGCTCGGCAGCGGCGACGATGCGCGTGTGAATGAAGGCAGCGGCGGCAACGTCGATGCCGCGCGTCGGCTGATCGGCGATCAGAAAGCGTGGCTCGGTTGCCAGCTCACGCGCGGCGATCAGTTTCTGCACGTTGCCGCCGGACAGCGAGTCGAGCCTTTCGCCGATCGACAGCGCCCGCACCGAATAATCCCGGACCATGCGCTCGACCGCCGCGCCGATGGCGCTGCGGCGCAGGAAGGGACCGCGCTGAAACCGTTTGTCGCCGTCGGTACCGGCGATGGCGTTCTCGATGAGCGTCAGCGCCGGCACGCCGCCTTGCGTGAAGCGATCGGACGGCAGATGCGCCATGCCCTTGGCCCGCCAGCGGGCAGTTGAGGCACCGGCCATGTCGTGGCCATCAAAGCGGATCGAGCCAACCGTCGGCCGGGCAGCGCCGGTGAGCAGCGATACCAGCCCGCGCTGCCCGCTACCGTCTACGCCAGCAATGCCGACAATCTCGCCAGCATGGATGGCAAGATCGACGCCCTTCAGACGGTCGGCCGGATCGCGTGATGCCAGGCCGACCCCGAACAGGGCGAGCAACGGCTCGCCGGTCATCCGGCGCGGCTGACGGCGGGTGATCTCCACGGGCCGGCCCATCACCATCTGCATGATCATGTTGTCTGGCACGTCGGCAAGACGGGCGGCGCCGGCCAGTTGACCGGCCCGCAGCACCGTCACGCTCTCGGCGAGGCTGCGGACCTCATTGAGCTTGTGCGAGATGAACAGGATGGTGATGCCGTGGTCGCGGAGATCGCGGAGCCGGCTGAACAGCTCGCTGATCTCCGGTGGCGACAGGACGGCCGTCGGCTCGTCGAGGATGAGAATCCGGGTGTCGCGCGACAGCGCCTTCAGGATTTCCACCTTCTGCTGGGCGGCGACCGGCAGACGACCGGTGATGGCGTCCGGATCAATGGCGAGACCATATTTTCGCGATAACGCCTCGACCTTGGCCCGGGCGGCGGCGCGGTCGATCAGCAGCCCCGTCCTCGGCTCGTGGCCGAGGATGATGTTCTCGGTCACCGACAGCGTCGGGATCAGCGAGAAGTGCTGATGCACCATGCCGATGCCATGCCGGCCGGCGAAATCGCGCGTCGCGGTCGCCACCGGCTGGCCATTGAGCAGAATCCGGCCGGCTGTCGGCTCTTCGAGGCCGAACAGGATCTTCATCAGCGTCGACTTGCCGGCGCCATTCTCGCCGCAGATGGCATGAATGGTCCGCGCGGGAACCGAAAAGGACACGTCGCGGAGCGCGACGGTTCCGTTGGCGTAGGTCTTGGAGATGCTATCGAACGCGACGACGGGCGCAGGCCCGGCGGCTCGCTCCTCGTCGTCGCGCCCGTCGGTCATGGCTTCACGGAGTTGCGCAGCGCGTTGAGGTCGTCGCTGGACATTCCGAAGGCGCTCGGCACCTTGATCTCGCCGCTGGCGATCTTCTCCTTGGCGGTCTTGATGGCCGCGAGCAGTTCCGGCGTCGCCAGCTTCTCGTAGTTGCCGCCCTCGACCAGACCGACGGCGCCTTTGGCAAGGCCGAGGCTTTCCTCCGAACCGAACTTCAGTTCGCCGGCCGCGTATTTGTCGTAGGCCTGCAACAGGCTGACGTCGACGTTCTTCAGCACCGAACTGACCACCTGCGAGGCGATGGCCGGATCGCTTTCGGCAAAAATGGCTTCCTGATCGGAATCGACGCCGAGCACGTACTTGCCGGTTTCCTTGGCGGCCGACAGCTGCCCCAGGCCGGCCTGCGAGGCGGCGGTGAAGCCGATGCCGACCCCAGCGCGGTATTGGGCGAGACCGAGTTCCTTGCCCTTGGCGGCATCGGTGAACGAGCCGACATAGGAGACGGCGACCTTGATGTCGGGTGTCACCGACTTGGCGCCGGCAATGTAGCCGACCAGGAAGTCGTTGATCACCGGTATGTCCATGCCGCCGAGGAAGCCGAGCGACGTACCGATATCGGCCTTGAGCTTGCCCGACTTCAACAGCTCGGCATTGTAGACGCCGCCGAGATAGGAGCCTTCGTTCTGCTTGTAGGAGATCGAGTAGACGTTATCAAAGCCGCCGTCGGCATAGGGCACCGAGGCGTCGAACAGGATGTACTTCTTGTCCGGATATTGCTTGGCGACTTCGGCCAGCGTCTCGGAGATCGAATAGGTGCCGAGGACGATCAGATTCCAGTCCTGCTCGGAGGCGTCGAGCAGCGCCGGCTCCCACTTGGTCGCGTCATCACCGATCTCAAGGACGCGCGTCTCGACCTTATCGGCATACTTGGCCTTGATCAGCTCGATGCCGTGATTGGCGGAATCAAAGAACGACTTGTCGCCGAGGGCGCCGTTGATGATCAGCAGGATCTTGTCGGCCGCGGCTGCCTCGGCGACAGCGACAACGCTCAGAAAGCCGGCGGTGGCGAGAACCAGGCCGGCACGCAAGGCGGATCGCCTCGTCTCGAAACGGATCATGATGTCCCCTTTTCTTTTATTGGACGACACGCGCATTCCCCTGCGCTGGCGGGCCGTCGTGCCGTTGCCGGGCCGCCAGTGAAGCGCTTTGCCTAAGTGAAGCGCCCTGTTTAAACGTGTAAACGGAGAGTTCTGAATATCGCCAGCCTTGTCAAGGGTCGATTTACACGTTTAAACAGAATCAGACTGGTTTCGAGTGGCATGATGGCGGCCGAAAAATCCAACGGCAGGACTCCAACGATCAAGGACGTGGCGAAGGCGGCAGGGGTGTCGCAGGCGACGGTGTCCTACGTTCTCAACAATCTCAATAAGGTATCGCCCGGAGTCGACGCCCACGTGCGGCGCGTGGCGCGCGAACTCGGCTACAGCCGCAACCGGGCGGCGCGGGCGCTGAAAACCGGGCGCAACAACGTCATCGGCTGCATCATGCCGTCCCTGCTCAGCCCGGTGTTTCCCGAGATCGCCCAGGCGGTGCAGCAGCGCGCCGAAGAACACGGCTTTGCCACCTTCGTCATCGATTCCGGCATGCAGACCCCGGCGCGGGAAGCGGAGGCGATCCGCGTGCTGGCCGAGCACGGTGCAGACGGCGCCATCGCCGTGCTCGGTTCACCGCGAACCGCTTCAGACCGCCCGACGTTGCCGCTGGTGGTGATCGACCAGCCGATGGACGGGATGGATGGGGTCTACGCCGACCATCGGGGCGGCGGCCGACTGCTCGCCGAATACGCCATCGGCCTCGGTCACCGTCGCGTCGGATTGCTGTCTGGCCTGCAGAGCCTCTACAGCAGTCGCGAACGCCGCGAGGGCTTCGTCGATACGGCACTCGGCCGGCTCGACATCGTTTGGGAAGTCGAGGTGCCGCTGACGCCGAACCTGCCCGAAGCGGCCGTCGGGGCCCTGCTCCGCCGCGACGTCACGCTGATCGTCTGCGTCAACGACCTGATCGCCATGGTCGTCCTCAGCGCCTTGCGGCAGGCGCGTATCCGCGTGCCGGAGGACGTCTCGGTAATGGGGTTCGACGACATGCAGTGGTCGGGCTGGCCGCTTCTCAACCTGACGACCGTGCGGCAGCCGCTGGGCCAACTCGGCCGCGACGCCGTCGACCTCCTGGTGCGCCGCCTCGACGCGCCGGACGCCGAGATCGCCAACATCGTTCTACCCGTCTCCCTCGTCGAACGCGGGTCGACGTAGTCCATCCCGGCAATCGATCCCACTGAGCCGTCCGCCATCTGTCGGGAACCGGAGCGCCGGCGGCGATGGCCGTTGCGCTCTCTCGGGTGTCTTTGGAAAAAAATTCCACGTCATCGCGAAAATTCGCCCATTCCCTGCCCATACCGCCGACGGGATTGATGCGAGGATAGGCAATCGGAATAATTTTCCTCCACTTCCGGGGCCTGAAGACGATGAAATCTGTTCGACTCTGGGCGGCCGTCGCCGCCATTCATTTCGCATTCGCTGGTGCTGCCGTGGCCGCCGACGACCTTGCCGCCATCAAGGAAGCCGGCGTCCTGCGCATCGGCACCGAAGGCACCTATGCGCCCTTCACCTACCATGACGAGAGCGGCAAGTTGGTCGGCTTCGACGTCGAGATCGGTGAGGCAGTGGCCGGAAAGCTCGGCGTCAAGCCGGAGTTCGTCGAGGGCAAGTGGGACGGCCTGATCGCCGGTCTCGACGCCAACCGCTACGACACCGTCATCAACCAGGTCGGCATCACCGACAAGCGCAAGGAGAAATACGACTTCTCCAAGCCGTATATCGTTTCCAAGGCGGTGCTGATCGTCCGCGCCGACGACGAGGATATCAAGGGCTTCGCCGATCTCAAGGGCAAGACGTCGGCGCAGACGCTGACCAGCAACTTCGGCGCGCTGGCCACCGCGTCTGGGGCCGAGCTGGTCGGCACCAACGGCTTTGACGAGTCGATCCAGCTCGTGCTGACCCGGCGTGCCGACGCCACCATCAACGACAGCCTGTCCTTCCTGGACTTCAAGAAGCACAAGCCCGATGCACCGGTGAAGATCGCCGCGCAGAAAGAAGATGCCGACGCCTCCGGCATCATCGTGCGCAAGGGCCAAACGGACCTGATCGGCGCCATTGACAAGGCACTCGACGACATCAAGGCGGACGGCACCTATCAGAAGATCGCCGACAAGTATTTCGGCGAGGACGTGTCGAAATAATCCGCTTCGCCGATCAAGTCTCCATGACGACATTGCGCTTTCCGTCGCGATCGTCCTGAATCCGCCGGGATGGCAGGCGCGCCTGCCATCCCGGTACTGCCGTGCACGCTGTTCCACGTCCCGAGGAGTTCCGAGGTGCCGTCCTGGCTTCATCTCATGGCGGAGTCGCTGCCCTCCCTGCTCTGGGCCGGGCTCGTCTTCACCATCCCGCTCACCATCCTGTCCTTCGCCTTCGGCCTGGTGCTCGGCCTCATAACGGCACTGGTGCGCCTGTTCGGGCCGCTGCCGTTCGCCCTCCTTGCCCGCTTCTTCGTCTGGGTGTTCCGCGGCACGCCGCTGCTTGTTCAGCTGTTCGTGATCTTCTACGGCCTGCCGAGCCTCGGCATCTATATCGACGCCTTTCCGGCAGCGCTGATCGGCTTCACGCTCAACGTCGGCGCCTACGGCTCGGAGACCATTCGCGCAGTGATCTCCGCCGTGCCCAAGGGGCAATGGGAAGCGGCCTATTCCATCGGCATGAGCTGGCGGCAGTGCCTGATCCGCACCATCCTGCCGCAGGCCACCAAGATCGCCGTGCCGCCGCTGTCCAACAGCTTCATATCCTTGGTGAAGGATACCTCGCTCGCCGCCGCCATCACCGTGCCGGAGCTGTTCCAGGCCGCCCAGCGGATCGTCGCCACCACCTACGAGCCGCTGATCCTCTATATTGAGGCGGCGCTCATCTACCTCGCGCTGAGCTCGGTGCTGTCGCATCTGCAACAGCGGCTCGAGCACCGCTTCGGCCGCTACGGCGGCAGCCTGGAGGCGAATCCGTGATCGAGCTCAGGAACATCGTCAAACGCTTCGGCGAGACCACCGTGCTGGCCGACATCAACGTCACCATCGCCGAGGGCACTGTGACGGCGCTGGTCGGTCCGTCGGGTGGCGGCAAGAGTACGCTGCTGCGCTGCATCAACCTCCTGGAGATCCCGTCCTCCGGCACGCTCATCCTCGGCGGCGAGAGCCTGACCTTCCGGCCGGGCCATCGGCCGGG
>JAGSYU010000172.1 GCA_018262575.1 Pseudomonadota bacterium
GTCGAGCCACCGGCGCAAGGTGAGCCACTTGGCCGCCTCGTACCTGTCCCATCCGTCCTGGTCGGCCAGAACCATTTCCACGACGTCATAGCCGAGGGCGCCGAACGACGCGAGACGGTCGGGAAGGCCGAGAAAGTCGGCGATGGAGCCGGCAAGGCATCCCTTGGCAACGTCGTCCGTCGGCGGCAGTTGCCGCCAGTAAGGCTCGCCGATCAGGATGATCCCGCCGCGGCGGAGGCTCTCGGCCAGCAGCTTGATGGTGCCGGCGACACCCCCGGCGATCCACGTGGCGCCGAGGCAGGCTGCCACATTGACCTTTTCGGCGGCGACGTAGCCGGCTGCGTCGCCGTGGATGAACGCCACTCGATCGGCAACGCCGAGTTCATCGGCACGGCGTTTCGCCTGCTCGGTGAACAACTGGCTCATGTCGACGCCGGTGCCGGTGGTTCCGTAATCGCGCGCCCAGGTGCACAGCATCTCGCCCGACCCGCTGCCGAGGTCGAGCACCCGGGCCACCGGATCAAGGCGCAACGCCGCGCCGAGCGTGGCGAGCTTTTCCGGCGTGAAGGGATTGTGGATGCGATGAGCACTTTCGGAAATGTTGAATATCCGGGGAATGTCCATTGCAGAAACTCCTTTGCAGGCAGGGCATTGCGCCTCGCTTCCGCTGGAATGGGCGCACTGCGACAGGCGTCGGTGACGCTTATACCGATTGCCGGAATGCCACCAGGGGTTTCACGGCGCCTCCGCATATCAGGCGAGCTGGGCGTCAACGCGGATGTCACGCGTCCTTGCGGCCGCATCCGCCCCTCCCGATTCGTCCCAGCCCATCGCACCCCTCAGCACAATGGGCAGTTCGCCGTCTCCTCCGTTTGACATAATGGTCTATTTCCCATTATGCTGTCATCCAGATCTCGCCGATCTGCCGCGCCACCGGCACGAAGGCGCGAGGAGGATGGAGATTGCCTTGCTCGATACGGATGCCATCTGGGCCAATCGTCTCGCCGCCTATCCCGATCGCTTCGAGGGCGCCGATCTCTCCGGCGAGGCGGTGGACGTGCCTGCTCATGTCGAGCTAATCGGCCGGGCCGGCGTGCTGCTCGGCGGCATCGACTGCCTGGTGACGCTGGAACACGACGGCGACGACTGGGAGATAGCGGCGGTCGTCTATCACTCGGAGTTCGGTGGCCCAAGCCATGATTTCGACGTGCCGCGCCTGCGCTGCCGTGCGCCGGACGGCACGCTGGCCGACCTCGCCGAGCGGGAAATCCTCCGCCTCGTCGACGGCCAGTACAACGCGCTTGCCGACGCGGCAACGCGCGAGGCCCGAGCGTCGACCTGACGGCCGCCGGCCGTTGATCCGACGCCGCTTTCCGTCCGACCATTGGCTACGCGTTTTCGCATAACGGTTGCGGACCACCCCACGAAACCGCCCCATTCCAGGGCGATGGTCGGCGCCGACCGAAGCCGCGCCGCGGCTAAAACTGCCCTCGGGGCCTCGCCCCGAAAGAAACCGACGGAGACCGCCGATGATCGCCTTTTCCCGCCCGCTTCTTGTCGCCGCCAGCCTGATGCTGCTGCCCGCCGCCGCCGTCGCCGCCGATACCGGCCCGGTGCCGTCGACGCTGACGCTGTCGGCCGATGGCATCGTCTCCGCCGCGCCCGACACGGCCATCGTGTCGCTCGGCGCCGTGCAGGAAGCCGAAACCGCCGACGCGGCGCTGACCGCCAACAACGCGGCGATGCGCAAGATGCTGGCCGCCCTCAAGGAGGCCGGCGTCGCCGATCGCGACATCGCCACCTCCGGCTTCACCATCGATCCGGTGATGAGCTACCCGCCGCAGAAGGCCGACGGCACGCAGGCGGCGCCGAAGATCACCGGCTACCGCGTCTCTAACGCCATCACCGTCAAGCTGCGCGACATCGCCAAGGCCGGCGGCCTGCTGGACAAGGTGATCCGCGTCGGCGCCAACGACGTGCGCGGCGTCGGCTTCACCGTCGACGATCAGGACAGTCTGATGGACGAAGCGCGCATCGAAGCGATAAAGACGCTGGAGACCAAGGCAGCCCTCTACGCCAAGGCCGGCGGCTTCACGCTGAAGCGCATCCTCGCCCTGTCCGAGGGCAGCCAGCAGAACCCGCCGATGCCGATGCTGATGATGGCCAAGGCGGCGCCGCAGAGCGACGCCGTGCCGCTGGCGGCCGGTGAGCAGGACATCCGCGCCACCGTCAACATCACCTGGGAAATCGAGCCGGCGGCAAAGTAAGCCGGCTCACGTCTCCTTCGGCCGATCGACGGGTCGGGGCCGCCCGGCCTCGTCGATCGCCACATAGGTGAACTCGCCCTCGGTCACCTTCTCGTGCTGGTCGGTGATGAAGCGCCGCACCCAGGCCTCGATGCGGATATGCATCGAGGTCCGGCCGACGCGGACGATGTCGGTATAGGCGCAGAGAACGTCGCCCACCTTCACCGGCCGGTGGAACACCATGGCGTTGACGGCCACCGTCACCACCCGGCCGCCGCAGCGCTGCACGGCGGCCATGCCGCCAGCCGAATCCATCTGGCTCATCAGCCAGCCGCCGAAAATGTCGCCGTTGGCGTTGGTGTCGGCCGGCATGGCGATGGTGCGGATGGTCAGCTCGCCATGCGGCGCGCCGGCCTCCGCCGGTTCGACCGCGTCGGTCATTCGAAAACCGACTTGCCCAACTGGTCGACGATCAGCCGGCCCTTCTCGAAGGCGAATTCCTTGGCCTGATCGACGTCGGTGAACTTGTCGGCGCGGATGAAGCGATGCTCGCGCACCACGCCGTTCTCCTCAAGGCTGACCACGCCGCACAGCTGCCACTGCCCGTCGGCCTTGAACGGCGTCGCGGCGATCTTGAAGCCCTTGTAGTCCTGCGTCTCGGCCGGCTTGTCCGCCGCAGGTGTGCTGTCACCGAGGCCGAACAGCTTTTTCAGGAACGACATGGACTTCCCTCCTTGTTGATATGCCCCAGCAATAATGCCGGGTCGCCCGGAGGGCAAGGCAAAGGCGCCGCTCGGTTCCTGGGGGGCTGAGAGATCTGCAAATTCACCGAGCGAGCGTGGTCACGGCGGGCTTGAGAGGCAGGCGGCGGCGCTGCTCCAGTCAATAAGCCCGGAGACGCGCTTTGGGGCCGGTCACGGCCCGGGCATCCCGGCTTGGGAAAGCGGAAGAAAAGGCCGCAGCGTTCTTGCTTGTTGAGGACACTGTTCGCCTCCGGCTTGAGCAACCGCGCCTCCTTTGACGCGGCGAACGTCAAGATCGGGCTGATTTGCCCACGCCAGAACCTGACGAAACCAGTGCCACGGCCAACAATGAATTTTTTTGCATTGCGCAAAAACGAGTCGGGAACGCCCCAACGCGGCGTTTGTCGCCCAGCGCCCAAAGGCGACCACTAAATCTCAGCCGCCCCTATTTGCACGCGAGAAAATAGCGCGCCCGCCATCATAGATACGTATTATATAACTTTGCAACTCTCACCAGCAGAAGCCTACATTTATGCGTTAATGATGTACGACTATTCTTTAATCACGTTATAACGTCGAGTGACAGATGTATTTTTAGGTCTATATTCGAAGAAATCGAGTTTTAATACACATTTAAACATGTACATTGAGAATAAGTATACAAAATACTGCTCAAATCGATTTTTTTGGCTTGAAACTTTTAGAATTGCGTAATACCAAAGTTTGCCGCCAAGACAATATCGTATATGTCAAGGCGGCTAGCGGGCAATTTTTGCCTTCTAGACTTGTAAAATGGGAATTAAACTTGCTGTCTCGGGTACCCTGGGTCAGCAACGCCAAATACTGTTGCTGGTGTACTGACGTAGATAATGTGAGAATTTTTCTGCGCCGAAACGGCCCCATTTTACGTTAACGTCGGCGCTTCCTGGTGCGGCGGTCTGGCTTTGGTCGCACCGCCGCATCCTCTCAGGCGTTTACCTGTTTGGCGCGGTGTCGGGATACCCAGCCCGATTGGCAGCGTCGCCAAAGCAACGCCAGCAGGAATGTGCCGCGGCCGTGCATCAGATCTTGCACAGAAACAAATAGATAGACCACAGACCGTAGGCGATAGAGCATAGCACGGATCATTAAACGTGCTTATTATCTATAGACCATCATGAATTAATCATCATGCACTTTTATTAAAGGTTTACCGAATCTCTTGTCCTGCTTTTGCCTGCCAGCCGCCGCCTCTTCTGCATTCAGGCGAATGTCAGATGTGACCTGGGATCGGCAGGGATCTTGTTGGCGTCGCCCAGTTCGCCGCCCTACGCCCCGGCGGCCGCCTTTTCCAGCGTGGCGATGTCGATCTTGCGCATCGTCATCATCGCCTCGAAGACGCGCTTTGCCTTGCCGCTGTCCGCCATCAGGTCGAGCAGCACGCGCGGCGTGATCTGCCAGGAAAAGCCCCAGCGGTCCTTGCACCAGCCGCACTCGCTTTCGGCGCCGCCGCTGCCGACAATCGCGTTCCAGTACCGGTCGGTTTCCGCCTGGCCTTCGGTGACGACCATGAAGCTGACCGCCTCGTCCGGCGTGAAAACCGGGCCGCCGTTCAGGCCGACGAACCGCCGCCCCAGCACGGTGAACTCGACGGTCAGCTCGACGCCTGCCGCGCCGCCGGGAAAATCGCCGGGGGCGGCGTTGGCGCGGCCGACGTGGCTGTCGGGAAAGGTCGCGGCATAGAACTCGGCCGCTTTCCTGGCTTCGCCGTGGTCGAACCAAAGGCACGTGATGAGTTCGGTCATGTCACCCTCCTCGTGTTGACGCCTTATCCCATGCCCGGCGTCCTCTTGCCGAACAGCAGGTCGATGTAGTGCCTGAGGTGGTCGACGCAGTCGCGTCAACCGGACGGTCAGGACGCGACTGGCCGATGATGACCACTGGCGGCCCACAGTTTCGGCCGGTCTGCAGGGCTCAGTCGTCGTCGCCGAAAAGGGCCTCATGGAATGTCTCGGGGTTGGCGAGAAAGCGGCCGTAGAGTTTCCAGTGCTCTGTCGCCTTGAAGGAGATGTCCCGCAATTCACCGGTGTTCTCAAAGGAAAACAGCTCGCCAAACGGATAGCTCATCAGGATTGGCGAGTGCGTCGCCATGATGATCTGGCATTGCGTCGTCAGCTCCATCCGCCTCAGGATCGACAGAAAGGACATCTGCCTGGCGGGAGAAAGCGCAGCCTCCGGCTCATCAAAGATATAAAGGCCCCGACCACCGAGCCGCTTCGAGAACAGCGCGAGAAACGCCTCCCCGTGCGACTGATGGTGCAGCGAGCGACCGCCCCGAAGAGTATAGGCCTCCACGCCCCGGCCGGCCGAGACATCGTCGATGTAGTTGGAGAAGGCGAAAAAACTCTCGGCCCGGAAGAAAAATCCCGTCGTCACGCGCGGCAGCCACGAGAGCCGCAGGCAGCTCAGCACCGGGTCGACGTCCGTCCGGCCATGCGTTTGGTGATCCCGGCTTCCGCCTTCGGCGTTGAACCCGCAATGCAAGGCGATCGCTTCAAGGAGCGTCGACTTCCCCGCGCCATTCTCCCCGACAAAGATCGACACCGGCTTCAGGAACCGCTGATCGAAATCGCTCGAGAACAGGGGAATGGAAAACGGGTAGTCGTCGCCCTCCACGGTCTTGCGGAAGGAAATCGACTTCAGGAATGGCGCGCGGGATGATCTTGGCGGCGTCTTCAACTCCGGCCCTCCCCTCTTCTCGCCGGCATCGTCATCCCCGTTTCTGGCAGCACTGCGGCGGCCGGACGTTTGCCGACGCGCCGATGGCGTGTTGGCTCAGCCAAAGCCCGGCAATTGACATCCCCGTGGGGACCCTGTACCGATCGCTACAGACTTTACCGATCGGTACAGACAAAAGAGGTTCACATGCTCGAGCAACGCCCTCCCATGCCGCCCTTCACGCGGGACACCGCCATCCTCAAGGTTCGTGCCGCCGAGGACGGCTGGAACAGCTGCGACCCGAAACGGGTGTCGCTCGCCTACACCCCGGACAGTCGCTGGCGCAATCGCGCCGAATTCATCCGGGGCCGCGAAGACATCGTGGCGTTCCTGACCCGCAAATGGGCCAAGGAGCTGGACTATCGCTTGATAAAGGAGCTTTGGGCCTCCGCCGATAACCGCATCGGCGTTCGCTTCGCCTACGAGTATCGCGATGAGCGCGGAAACTGGTTCCGCGCCTATGGCAACGAGAACTGGGAATTCGACGAGAACGGTTTGATGGCGGCGCGGTATGCGTGCATCAACGACCTCCCCATCAAGGAGTCGGATCGCAAATTCTTCTGGGACAGATCGGCGCCGCGTCCGGGCGACCACCCTGGTCTTTCCGAACTCGGGTTGTGAAGATGGCAAAGATCGTCGTGGAGCGTGCCGACGTCATCCCCGTTCTCGCCGAGGTCTTTCGCGAATACGGCTTCGAGGGCGCCAGCCTGTCGACAATCGGCGAGAGGACCGGCTTGGGAAAGGGCAGCCTTTATCATTTCTTCCCGGGCGGAAAGGAGGAAATGGCGGCAGCCGTGCTGCACGACATCGACCACTGGTTCGAGACCCAAGTCTATCGGCCACTTCGCGAGTCTGACGACCCGCGATCCGCTGTCGATGGCATGGTCCGCGCGGTGACCGACTATTTCCAATCGGGCAAGCGCATCTGTCTCGTCGGCGCCTTCGCGCTCGACACTGTCCGGGATCGCTTCGCCACGGCGGTCAGCCGCTACTTTGCCGCATGGCGGGCGGCCCTTGCCTCAGCTCTCGAAAGGGCCGGCTGCGCCCCGGATCTCGCCCGCTCGCTGGCCGAGGAAACGGTCATTGCCATTCAAGGCGCACTGGTCCTCGCCCGAGCCCTTGACGATACGACGGTTTTCTCCCGGAGCATCGAAAGCACACGGGCGAGACTTGCCGCGGCCATGGATCGCGCGCCTCCGGCCCGCTGACAACGGTCGTCGAGACGTCTCGCCAGGATCGCTTTGCACGGCGATCAAACGAAAACGGCGGACCCTTCGGCCCGCCGTTTTCGGTTGGTGACTCAGCTCACTCAGTTGTCCAGAAAGCTGCGGAGCTTGCGGCTGCGGCTCGGGTGCTTGAGCTTCCTCAGCGCCTTGGCTTCGATCTGGCGGATACGTTCGCGCGTCACCGAGAACTGCTGGCCGACTTCTTCCAGCGTGTGGTCGGTGTTCATGCCGATGCCGAAGCGCATGCGCAGCGTCAGCGACGCCAGCACCCGCGTCGTCGTTTCCCTGAGGTTCGACTGGATGGCGGCGTCGATCGGCAGGATGGCGTTCTTGTCCTCGATGAAGTCGCCGAGGTGGCTGTCTTCCTCGTCGCCGATCGGCGTTTCGAGCGAGATCGGCTCCTTGGCGATCTTCAGCACCTTGCGCACTTTTTCCAGCGGCATCGCCAGCTTC
>JAGSYU010000173.1 GCA_018262575.1 Pseudomonadota bacterium
ATCCAAATGGCTTGCCCGGAGCGAAGAGATCCGGCGCCTCAGGGCATTGTGGGACGAAGGCAAGGCCAGCGGCCCTGCCGAGCCGGTCGACTTCAAGGAATTGCGGGAAGAGGCCCAGGCCAAGCTCAAGGGCGCCTCCCGACATGGCGCCTAAGCTCATCTGGACGCCGCAGGCGAGAGCCGACCTCATCGATATCTATCTGACGATCGGCATCGAGCAACCCACCGCCGCCGAGCGATATCTGACACGAATGTGCGTCTCTAAGAATCACATCTTGCAGCCAATGCGAATCCCCGCCGCGCCGAAAAAATCAAAAAACTTCAGCGCCAACTATGCCAACGCTGCTCTCCGAAGCTTCTCGTCAAAATGTGGCAATCGGAGATGTGTGCATGCCGTAGCGCCTGCGCGGGGACCTCAGGCAGGATGAGGCGGGCGGCCACTATCGGTCTCCCCTCCCCCCCAACAGCAAACCGCCCCCAGGCACCTCAGCCTGAGAGCGGGTCCCATTTCCCATAGCGCGGGCTACGCCCTCACTTGGTCAGCTTGAAGCCGGGCACCAGGATGACCTTCAGCAGCTCGGTCGGGGTTGCCTTGGCGTCTTCGGCGGCGGCCTTCAGGCGGTCGGTGGCGCTGGCCGCGATGCCGGCGTCGGCCAGCCGCTTGATCACCTCGTCGGACGGCAGCGCCAGTTCGGTCGCCACTTGGGCGATGGTCTTGGCGCCGAAGCCGGCGCCTTCGAAGCGCTGGTCGACCAGGTCGGGCGTCCAGGCGGCGCTGGCGTCGACCGGCGCCGGAACGACCGACGGCACGCGTTTGCCCACCTCCACCCAGATCTCCGCCGGGGTGACGCCGTTGCGGTCGGCGATCCGCCGCAGCGTGTCGGCCGTCGTGTCCACCGTGAAGCCGGCGTCGCGGATGGCGCCGATGATGGCGCCCACCGGCGTCGCCGTGCGCAGGGCCATGGTGTCGAGGCTCGCCTCCTCGGCGTGGCCGAACGGCGGCTCCATGCTGGCATCGACCGACCACGACGCCTTGATGGCGGCGCTGAGATCGAGCACTGAGGTGAAGGGCGGCACGCCCCACAAGGTGCCCGCCACCAGCACGACCAGCAGCGCGCCGGCCACCGGCGCTTCCGGCCGGATCGACACGCGCCGCTGCAACCGGTGCCTCAGGTAGGCCACGAACTGCCGCCAGTTGAACCACAGATGTACGAAGCCGGCGATCAGGAACAGCAGGCTGGAGGTGACGTGGATCGCCCCCCACTGTTCCTTGGTCAGGCCGCCGAGCGACCAGTCGACCCAGTAGGCCAGCCGGCCCTCCGGCGTCGTGAACAGCATCAGCCCGGTGACCCCCATGATCAGGAAGCCGCCGGTGGTCATCATCGAAGTCATGGCTCGCCAGCTGAAGCGCTGGCCACTCGTCAGGTCCGTCATGATTGCCCCCAGCCCCGGCTCATCGCTCAGCCGGCCGAATTTCGCGGAACTCCGGCCGATCTCGGCAGGCATGAGCGCCCCTACCGTGTGAGCGCACTGTCCGTCAGGACCATTACATTTGCAATAACGAATATACGAATAATATGTATCAAGGCGTCGCGTCTTCGCATCCGCCGCTCGGCCCGATCGACAGGCGTCGGCGCCGGGAAACGCCGCGCCCGCGTCTGGCGAGCCGGGTTGCCAGCCGGTCGGCAAATACCCTGACGATGCAAGTTGATACACCTGTCGGTGCCGCTGGCCGCGCCATCGACGCGATGGGAGAGGCCTCCGTCACGCCGCCGCCTTGTGCTCCTGCCGCGCGGCCTCCCACACCTCGCGCGCCGCGTCGGCGTTGAGGGCGGCGATCGCCAGGCCGACGATCAGGTCGGGCCAGGCCGAGCGCCACAGGAAGGCGGTGACGAGCCCGGCGCCGATGATCGCCAGATTGGCCGCCGTGTCGTTGCGGGCCGACAGGAAAGCCGCCGTGCCGAGGCTGCCGCCGTGGTGGCGGACGCGGGCGAGCAGCAGCGCGCAGCCAAGGTTGACGACGAGCGCCCCGACCCCGGCCAGCGACAGCGCCAGCGGCTCCGGCGCGATCGGCAGGGCGAACTTCTGCCACGCCGTCCACAGCGTGGCGAGGCCCGGCACCAGCAGGATGACGGCCAGCGTCATTCCGACGCGGGCTCGCGCCCGGGCCGACCAGCCGAGCGCCATCAGGATGAGCAGGTTGACCGAGGTATCCTCGAGGAAATCCACCGAGTCGGCGAACAGCGACACCGAACCGATGGCCACGGCCACCGCGAACTCGACGCCGAAATAGCCGAGATTGGCCAGCGCGACGATCAGCGCCGCCCGGCGCAGCGGGGTGTTTGCCGCCTCGGTCATGCCCATGCCTCCGTCCGGCTCGATCTACCAACGCCACGGCGTCTCATATGCGCCTCTCGCCCTTTTCGGCCTGATATCCTCTGCCTTCGCAGAAGATGACAGTTTTATACAATGAAAACAGATACATAATCTATCCCCGCGCAGGCGGGGACCTCAGGCAGGATAAAGCGGGTGGTTCAGATCAATCTCCCAACACCGCTCGCTAGGCTCACCAGCCTATTCGCCCGCCTTGCCCAGCACGTCCTCCACCAGCCCCGCCACATAGTCCGCCTGCGGCGGCGTGCGGCTGAACAGGATGCGGTAGATCACCGGCGCGATCACCTTGTCCATCAGCACGCCGGTGTCAGGCGGCGTATCCCCCTTGGCGAGTGCCCTGGCGCGGATGACGTCGAGCTGCTGGCCGGTATAGGCCGAACAGACGCAGGCATTGTCCGTCCGGTCGGCCGAGAGCACGTCGCGCATCATGGCGCGGCCGGGGTCGGAGGCCATTTCCTCGGCATATTGCACGAGCCACCCCTTGAGATCGGCACGCCAATCGCCGCTATCGTCAGGCTCGGCATCGGGGCGCAGCCGTTTGACGGCGACGTCGGACAGCAGCTGCGCCAGGCTGCCCCAGCGCCGGTAGATGGTCGACGGCGTCACGCCGGCCCGCGCCGCGATCGCCGGCACGGTCGGCTCGGCGGGCTCGCCCTCTTGCGTCAGGTCGTCCACCGCCTTGAACACCGCCGCCTGGATGCGGGCGGCGCGGCCGCCGGGGCGCGGTTGAGGTCCCTTGCCGATATCCGCTTGTTTTTGATCCATTTTCTTGAGGCGCTCCCAACCAGACGCAGCCCGCCGGCGTCACTAAAGCAAAATATTTGCTTTTGCTGACCCGATACCGTATAAACGCAACTTCTTCGCTTTTATCACGGAACCCCAATCATGACCATCCGATCGGATACGAAGCGGGAGGGCAAACGCTCGGGCCTGGCGCTTCACGCCGTCACCCTCGTCGCCTTTCTTGCCGCCGCCAGCGCGCCGACGCCGCTCTATCCGCTGTATCAGGCGGCCTGGGGCTTCTCCGCCTTCACCATCACCGTGGTGTTTGCCGTCTATGCCGGCGCGCTGCTGCTGTCCCTGCTGTTCTTCGGCTCGCTGTCCAGCCATCTGGGGCGGCGGCCGGTCATCCTGCTGGCGCTCGGGTTGGCAATGCTGGCCATGGGGCTGTTTCTGCTGGCCCAGGGCAGCGCCTGGCTGGTTGCGGCGCGCCTGGTCCAGGGCTCGGCGACGGCACTGGCGGCGACGGCGCTGGCCGCTGCCCTGCTCGACATCGACCACAAGGCCGGCGCCACCATCAACTCCCTCGCCCCGATGATCGGCATGGGTGTCGGCGCGCTGGGCTCCGGATTGCTGGCACAGGTGGCGCCCGCCCCCTTGCATTTCGTCTACGCGCTGCTGCTCATCGTCTTCCTGATCCAGCTGGTGCTGAGCGCTCGGTCGCCGGAAACGGCGCCGTCGCTGTCGGCCGGCACATGGTCGCCCCGTCCACGCATCGACGTGCCGCCGTCGGCCCGCCGCGCCTTTCTGCGCGTGTCGCCCATCAACATCGCCACCTGGGCGCTCGGCGGCTTCTTCCTGTCGCTGATGCCGTCGCTGATCCGCGACATCTCGGGCGGCGCCGTCCCCTGGCTCGGCGGCGGCGCCGTTGCCGCGCTGACCTTCGCCGGCACCGTGGCCATCGTCGCCTACCGCAACACGACGGCGAGCACGGCGCTGGCGGCCGGCGGCGCGGCGCTGGCGCTGGGAACGGCGGTCATCCTCGGCGGCGTCTACCTGCGCAGCCCCACCGTCCTGATGGCCGGCGCCCTCACCTCCGGCATCGGCTTCGGCGCCGGTTTTCTCGGCGCCATGCGCGGCATCACCGCCAACGTCAGGGCTGAAGACCGCGCCGCGTTGATGTCGGCCTTCTACTTCGAAAGCTATCTGGCCAACGCGCTGCCGGCGATGATCGCCGGCTACGCCGCCCAGCACATCGGCCTGTTCGCCACGGCAACACTCTTCGGCGCCGTCATCATCGCACTGGCGCTGCTCTCGCTGGTACTGGGCGCCATCTCCCCCTGCCCGCGAGCGGCCGAGCAGGCGGCCTGACAACAAGCAAGGCGCCTCACACCAGCGCCTCGCCCTTTCCCGCCCTAGGCCCCCGCCTCACGCGGGGAGGACAGATTTATATATATAATACAAATACATAGATTGTCATCCTCGCGCAGGCGGGGACCTCGGGCAGGAAAGAGCGACCGGCTCCTATAGGGCGCCACTGCCTACAGCACCGCCGCAAAAGCGGAATTCACCAACCGCTCCGCACGGTGCGACCGAGCGCCGCGCCGGCGGCCAGCCCCGCCGCCTCAGATCCAGTCGCCCCAACACTTAGCCATATGGCTTAGCATCTTGACATTCGGCGCCGGCCAGTGTTAGTTAGCCATATGGCTAACTTAGATCAGGTCTTTCATTCGCTCTCCGATGGCACCCGCCGCGCCGTGATCGCGCAGCTGGCCAGCGGCCCGGCCAACATCGGCGACCTGGCGCGCCGCCATCGCATGGCGCTGCCCAGCTTCATGAAGCACATCCGGGTGCTGGAAGAGAGCGAGATCATCGTCTCCCGCAAAAGGGGGCGCGTCCGCACGTGCGAGCTGCGCGCGGCGGCATTGACGGCGGCGCAGGATTGGCTCGCGCAGGAGCGCCGCGTTTGGGAAACCCGGCTGGATCAGCTGGACGCCTTCATCGAAACACTGGCCCTGAAGGAGACGACCCATGGAGAAGAATGACGCTCTCGACCTGCTGCTCGAACGCACGGTGAAGGCCAGCCCGGCCCAGCTCTGGCGTGCCTGGACCGAGCCGGATCTCCTGAAGCAATGGTTCGCGCCCAAGCCCTATGGCGTCGCCGAGGTGGCGATCGACCTCGTCCCCGGCGGCGCCTTCTCCGTCGTCATGACGACACCGGACGGCGATGCCTGTCCGGAAATCCCCGGCTGCATCCTCGTCGTCGAGCCGCAGCGCCGCCTGGTCTGGACCGATGGCCTCGGCCCGCAGTTCCGGCCCAACCCCGAAGCCTTCATGACGGCGGACATCACCATGGAAGCGGTGCCGGGCGGCACGCGCTACCGGGCGCTGGTCCGCCACAAGAGCCCGGAGGACCGCCAGAAGCACGAGGAAATGGGCTTCTTCGAAGGCTGGGGCACCTGCCTCACCCAGCTCGAGGCGCTGGCCGGGACACTCAGCTGAAGGAGGGCCGCCTCCGGGCGGCTTTTCCGACCCGGCTGGCGATGTCAGCGACTGACAATCAGCCGTCCCGCCAGCGCCAGCAGCAGCACGCCCATCACGGCGTCCATCCACCGGCGTGCCCGGGCATAGGCGTTGCGCACCGCTGACAGCCCGAACAGCAGCACCACGGCGCTCCACCAGGCGGCGGACACCAGCACCGCCGTCAGGATGGCGCCGGCAAACACCACACTCGGCGCGCTGGCCGGAATGACGACGCCGAACAGGCTGGCGTAGTAAGCGGCCACCTTCGGATTGGAGATGGTGGTGAGGAAGCCGGCGCGCAGCGCCTGGCGGTCGGTCATCATCGGCCGCGTCGTATCAAGGCCCACCGCCCCGCCGCGGATGGCGCCTTTCAACAGGCCCCAGGCGATCCAGCCGAGATAGGCGGCGCCGACGATCTTCAGCGTCAGGTAGAGCCAGCCGAACCGGGCGATGACGCCGCCAAGGCCGGCCGCCGTCACGCTCGACCAGGTGAGCGTTGCCAGCACCACCCCGGCGACCACCAGAAAGCCGCTGCGCCTGGAACCGGCCACCGCCTGGCTCATCACCACCATCAGCGTCGGCCCGGGGCTGGCGATCGCCAGCAAATGGATGACGGCGATCGTCGCGAACATGGCGATATAGGTCATGGTCCGTCCTTTCCTTGGGGATGGCGCGTCACGTCCCCCGCGCTTCGACGTGGCGGGCGAACTTGTCGAGGATCGCCTGCCAGCCGGCGCGCTGGAAATCCTCCGGATGGCTGTCTTCGGCGTCGAATGTCACCCGCACGTCGACGCCGTCAGGCCGCTCGGTGAACACCACCTCGGCCGTCCGGTCGCCGAAGGCATAGTCGATCCGCTCAAGCGGCACGATCCGGGTGTAGGTACCGGCAAAATCAAAGCCCATGCTGCCGTCCTTGGCCTCCATCCGCGAGGAAAAGGCGCCGCCTTCGCGGAGATCGACGGCCGCCGCCGTCGTGTGCCAGTCGTCGGAGGCGGCGTTCCAGGCCATGATGTCCTCCGGGCTCACATAGGCGCGCCAGACCTCGGCGATCGGCGCGGTGACGGTCGTCTCAACGGTGATTTTCATGGCCCTCTCCTCTTTGGATTAAGTCCAACACGCAAGCCCGGCGATTTCCGTCAGGATCGGCGAGACCTGGCGCCCGATATTTCCGCCATTGCCTTTTTCTGCCCGAGATCCCCGCCTGCGCGGGGATGACAGATTATATATATGAAACAGATAGATAGAGCGCGCCTCTCCGCGAGAGCGCAGGATCTCGGGACGAGACGGCGCGGCGGCCGATATCGGTCTCCCTCACCCGAACGCCCTACCCCTCCAGCGCCGCCCGGTACCGCGCAAACGACGCCGCCACCCTTGCCTTGGCATCGCCGATGATCTCCCGCCCCTCGAACGAGCCGAAGAGATCGTCAAACCGCAGCCGCCCGACGCACCCCTCCAGCCGGGCCAGCGCTTTCGGTCCGAGCGGGATGAGGTTGGGGTAGCTGCGCATGAAGCTGACGAAGCGCCGGTCCATCACCACGTGCAGCGCGTCGCCGGGGTAGAGGCTGCCGCCGGGGCGCGG
>JAGSYU010000174.1 GCA_018262575.1 Pseudomonadota bacterium
CGCTGGAGATGGCGGTGCCGAGCCCGAACTGCCCCTTGGAAAAGGCCTTGAAGATCTCGGTCGACAGCACCTCGGTGGCATAGCCGGGGCCGCCGTTGGTCAGCGCATAGACGATGTCGAACACGCGCAGCCCGTAGAGGACGTTGAGCACGGTGACGATCATCAGCGCCGGCATCAGCATGGGAAGGGTGATGAAGCGGAACTTGGCCCAGGCCCCGGCGCCGTCGATGGCGGCTGCCTCGTAAAGGTCCTTGGGGATGGTCTGCAAGCCGGCGAGCAGGATGACCATGATGTAGCCGATGCCCTTCCAGCTATCGACGCCGATCACCGAATAGAGGGCAACGCTCGGGTCGGTCAGCCAGGACAACGCCAGCGCGTCGAGGCCGATGCCGCGCAGGAAGCTGTTGATGAGGCCCGAGGCCGGATCGAGGATCGAGCGGAAGATCAGCGCGACGACCAGCGTCGGCAGGATCACCGGCAGATAGATCAGCACCCGGTAGCCGTTGACGAACCAGCGGACGCCCTGATTGAGCAGGATGGCGAGCGCCAGGCCGAACAGTGTCTTGATGAGGATCGTCCAGAAGGTGAACAGCAGCGTGTTCCAGATGAACGACAGGTAATTTTCGTCGGGCGACAGAATGGTCCGGTAATTGTCGAGACCGATGAACTCGACCTCGTCGGAATAGCTGCTCCAGTCCGTGAACGAATAGGCGATGCCGCTGAGGCTGGGGATGATGAAGAACGTCACATAAAGGGCGAGCGCCGCGAGGACGAAGGTGAACGGATAGGACCTGTGCGATTTCATTGCGATTTCCCATCGCGGGCGGTCGCACCCCCGACCTCATGACGTCGGGGGTGGACGGTGCCAAGCCGAGACGAAGCGGGCAGCTACTTCTTCCAGGCGGGATCTCTGGCGGCCTTGGCGAGATCGGCGCGGCGCTTGTCGATGTTGGCGAGCACCTTTTCCGGCGCCATCGAGCCGGTGAACATCGCCGTCAGGTCGGCGCCGATGTCCATCCACTGCGGGTTCACGTAGGTGACGGCGGTCTGGTAGACGGTGCCGCGCGTGTCCTTGTGGGCATCGAACAGCGCCTGGACGTCGGCGCTGAACTTGCTCTTCGCCCCCGTAAACGGCAGCGTCATGACGGTCGGCGTGTTGTCGATGAAATAGTCGATGTTTTCGGGCTGGGCGAGGAAGTCCAGATACTGCTTGGCGGCGTCGACGTGGGCCGATCCGGAATAGATGAAGTGGGTGGGGCCGGCCGGGTTGATGTTGACCATCTGGTTGTCGGCCAGCGGCATCAGGAACACGCCGATGTCGGACGCCAACATGTCCGGATAGTCGTGCTCGACCAGCGAGGCAAAGCCGGTGTTGGCAAGCACCATGGCCACCTTGCCGCTGGCCATCGCCTTGGAGGCGCCGGTGTAGACATCGGCCAGGGCGTTCTTGCCCATGAAGCCGAGATCGAAGGTCTCCTTCAGCTCCGTGACGGCCGAGAGCATGGTGGGATTGCCGGCGAAGGTCGCCGTGTTGGCGTTGAGGGCGTCGGCAAGGCCCGGCGTGACCTGTTCGTAGCGCGGCCCGAGCTCGGGGAACCACAGGACGTGGTGCCAGCCGTCGGCGACCGGCTCGTAGAGCGGCTGGATGCCGTTGTCGGCAAGCGTCTGGCTAACGGCCTTGAACTCGGCATAGGTCTTGGGGGCGCTAAGCCCATACTGGGCAAACAGCGTCTTGTTGTAGCTGATCACCCAGGTATTGCCGAGCACGTCCCAATAGGTGAGGCCGTAGAGCTTGCCGGCCACCGACGACTGGGCGGCGACCAGCGGATCTTCCTTGGTCGCCCAGGGCTCGTTCGTGAGATCGACGGCGTTTTTCTCGACGTTGTACTGCAGCTTGAGATCGGTGACGCCGCTCTGGCCGCCGAACAGATCCGGCCCTTCGCCGGAATTGAGCTTGGTCTGGAGAACGTTGAAATACTGGCCCGAGGGCAGGATCTGGAAATCGATGGCGATTCCGGTCTTCTCCTCGAACTTCTTGGCGATCGCCTGCTCGGCGTCCTTCACCCAATCCTGGCTGGCCATGTAGGTCAACGTCACCTTGTCGGCCGCGAGGCTGGCGCCATCCGTTAGGACGAGGGCCAGGCAGGAGGCGCCGGCCAGGGCCAGCATGTGCATCGCGCCCTTGGCGGCCGACCTGTGTTTATGCGTCGCTGTCATCAAATCCTCCCTCATTGAACGTCGATGTGGACCGCGCCGTCGCCTTGCGACGGCCGCGAACCGCAAACCTTGCCCGTCGCATCCGTCGGCGCATCGATTCGAAGCGCCAACACTGCCGACCGACCTCTCCCCGGTTGCCGGCTCTTCCACGACTGTAAGCGCTTACAATCAGCGGCCTATCTTGTGTCATCCACCCTATTTCATCCTCAACAGGCGGACTTGAGATCGCGATCGTAGTATTGTAAGCGCTTACAATGCTAAGTTCGCGGCTGGATGTCTGTCAATGGGTGACGCGGAGGGTCGGAGGATTTTATGAGGGGAATCGCCCATCTGGCCCGAGAACTCGGGGTGTCGACGGCCACCGTGTCGCGCGCGCTCAACGGCAATCCCAACGTCAACGCGGCGACGCGTCAGACGGTTCTGGAAGCGGCGCAACGGCTTGGCTACGCCGCCAACCAGGCCGCCCGCTCGCTCGCCCAGGGCGTCACCCATTCCGTCGGCTTCATGATCGAGCTGGATCAGGAAAGCACCACCAGCACCGACTATTTCTTCATGGGGGTGGTCGAGGGCATGCAGGCCGTGCTGGCCGCCCATGGCCTCGACCTGCTGGTTCTGCCCTGCGCCAAGAGCCAGGACAACTTCACCTATCTCCAGCGCTTCGTGTCGCGCGGCGCCGTCGATGGCATGATCCTCGCCGAGACGCGGCGGATCGACCGGCGCATCGATCTGTTGCAGTCGTCGGGCATTCCCTTCGTCACGCTGGGGCGCAGCGACAGCGGCAGTGGCTACTCGTGGATCGACCTCGATTTCGAGGGGGTGATGGCGACGGCCGTCGATCGTCTGGTGCAGGGCGGCCATCGGCGCATCGCGGTGACGCTGCCGTCGGGCGACGCCAACTACGGGTCGATCTTCGCCGAGGCCTATCGCGACAGTCTCGCCCGGCACGGCCTGGCGTTCGATGAGGATCTGGTGATCCTGACCCGTCGCCGGGAGGACGACGGCGACGCCGTGGTCGACGGACTCCTCGACCGGCCCGACCCGGCCACGGCGATCATCCTGTTCTACGAGGTGACGGCCATCGGCATCTACCGGCGCCTTGCCGAGCGTGGGCTCCGGCCCGGCCGGGATCTGTCGATCATCGGATTTCGCGGCGAGGACTCGGTCCGCTTCCTGACGCCGCAAGTGACGTGCTTCCACCTGTCATTGCCGGATATCGGCACGGCTGCCGCCCGGGCGCTGCTGGCGCAGCTTCCCCTGGCCGCACCGGCGTCGTCCTCCGGCATCGTGCAATGCCGGGTGCCGTTGTCCCTGGTGCCGGGCGAAAGCGACGGGCCGGTTCCCGCCGGACAGGCGTAGCGCCTCGGCCAAGGCGGAGTGGCGCCGATCAGGCGGCGCGGATGCCATCGAGCAGGGCCTTGAACTGATCCTTCAGGTGCTTGGCATTGTCGGCCAGCATGTGCGAGGTCGCCTGCATCTTGTCGGCGCCGGTGCCGGTCTCGGCGGCGTTGCGATAGACGGTCTCGACGCGTCGGACGACGCCATTGGTGCCGCTGGCCACCTCGGCGATCGACCGGGCGATCTCCTGCGTCGCCGCCTGCTGCTGCTCGGCGGCGGCGGCCACGTCGTTCGAGGCGGTGTGCATGCGCTTGATGGCTTCGCCGATGCCCTTGATGTTGCCGACGGCATTCTGGGTGGCGGCCTGCAACTGATCGATCTGCGAGGAGATTTCCTCGGTGGCCTTGGCCGTCTGGCTGGCCAGCGTTTTCACTTCCTGCGCCACGACGGCAAAGCCCCGGCCGGATTCACCGGCGCGGGCGGCTTCGATGGTGGCGTTGAGGGCGAGAAGGTTGGTTTGCTCGGCGATGCCGGAAATGAGCTGGACGATGTCGCCGATGGTCTGCGACCCGGTGGCCAGCGTCTGGACGTCCCGATCGGTTCGATCGACCTGACCGACCGCCTCGGACGCGAGGCGGGACGCCGTGGCGATGCGCTCGCCGATTTCGCGGGCGCTGGTCGCCAGCTCCTCGGTGGCGCCGGCCACGGTCTGGACGTTGTCGGTGGTCTGGCCGGCCGCTTGCGACAGTTCGCCCGCGGCGTCGCGCGTTTCGCCGGCACTGCCGGACATGGCGGCGGCCGTCATCTGCATGTCGGTGGCGGCGATCGACAGGGAGGAGACGAGTTCGCCGACCTGACGCTCGAAATTGGCGGCGATCTCGGCCATCATGCGCCGACGCTCACCCGCCAGCTGGCTGTCGCGTTGTTCCGCTTCGGCCTGCAGACGATGCCGCTCGGCCAGATCGTTGCGGAAGCTGGTGA
The DNA here is from genome assembly GCA_018262575.1 of Pseudomonadota bacterium. GTDB lineage: Bacteria > Pseudomonadota > Alphaproteobacteria > Rhizobiales > Pleomorphomonadaceae > Pleomorphomonas. Next base: position 4,534 of record JAGSYU010000174.1, read on the forward strand.
CCGCGCCGATCATCGCGCCGATCTCGTCGCGTCGATCTGCGTCGGGCAGATCGACGGCGAGGTTGCCGCCGGCCATGGAATGCATCGCCGACGTCAGGGCGACGATCGGCCGGGCAATGCCACGGTTGGCCAGCAGCAGGCTGACGCCGATGCCCAGAATGGTGGCGATGGCGGCCGAGACGAGCAGGACGATGGCCGAGCGATCGGCCTCGGTGCCAGCCGCAGTGCGGGCGGTCGCCATCTTCTCGGAGGTATAGGTACTGTAGACTTTCACCTTGGCGGTAACGTCCTTCTGACCGTCCAGCGCTTTGCTCAGCGCCGGCGCGACCGCCGCCGGATCGCCCGCGGCGGCCACATCGACCATGGCGTCAATCGCCTTGAAATAGGTCTCAAGCGACGTGCGGATGTCCGACAGCTGGGTCTTCTCGGTGGCATCGGCGACCGCCTCGAGCTTGGGCAGACGGGCCAGCATCTCGGACGACCGCTTGGCGGCTTCCGCCTTGAAATCCGCCGCTTTCTCCGGGGCCAGCGCCAGCTGGTAGGTCATGCGGCTGATGGCGATGATGTCAACGCGCAGGTCCATCGCCTCGCGGGCCGCTTCTTCGGAGCGGCCGACGTCGGTGTAGGTCTCTGTCGTCGACTTGAGTTCGACCCAGCCGATGACGGCGATCGCCACCGCGACAAGACCAACCAAAAGGACAACGGCAAGGATCTTCCGGGCAATCGAGATGTTTTTCATTGGACTCATCGCCTTCATTCGTCAGCGGTTGGACCAATGATTGGCGAAGATGTCTAATTTGCCGTTAATCGAGACGTATCAACATCATCGACTGTGACGAATAGCCGTCTTCGCAAATTCAGGCATGATCTTTTTCACTAGGTTGCCTGTCTTATTTGCCAGGGTTGTTCGATCCTTTCAGAATGGTCCCTCAAGTCTTTGATTGTGCTGGGGGTGTGTCCAGGTGATGCCGCGACCCATGTGGCGCGGTTGCCCGCGTCACGGTCCGCAAGATGGGTGGCCAGGACGCTGGTCGCGCGGCGACGAAGGGAGCCCCGCCGGGCGGAGGGCAAAAAAAAGCCGGGCACGAAGCCCGGCTTAAAGTTATGGAATGCGGTTCGCAGGGACGAGCCGCACCTTCCAGAGGGGAACAGCTGAAGATTCGCTTTCGTCGGGAGGATGACGAGGGAACCAACACATCAGCTGAGGTCTATATGCACCCCCGACAGGTGCAAAACAAGCAGGCAAACTGCAAATCTGCTATGCAGTTTTCCGGTTATGCTGCCCAAACCGTAACATCATCGTGATGTTTGCGCCGATCATCGGTGTTTTCCGTTAGGGGAAAACGCCAGTCCTTCCGCAAGGGCCGGCGACACGTTGGCGATGTTTGCCGGCTTATAGAGCGCTTGGAATTTCGCTGGGGTGAATCAGTAGGCCCAGCGCTGCGCCTTCGACACCAGGAAGTCGCGGAAGGCGTGGACGCGCGCCGAGTTCCGGAGTTCGTCGGGGTAGACGAAGTAGGTGTCGACCGAATGCTTGATGGCGACGAGGTTGTTGACGCGCAGCGCCGGCAGGCGCGGATTGTCGTAGGGCCGGCCGACGCTTTCGAGCCAGTTCATGTCTCTGAGGTAGTTGGGGGCGGCGACGCCGAAGGTGATGATCCGGTGCTGGTCGAGATCCTCGATGGTCTTCGGGCTGCCGAAGCGCTTGATGTAGGCCGGCGAGGCGAACAGGTGGAAGTGCACCGTGAACAGCTTGCGCTGGATGAGGTCGGGCTGCGTCGGCTGGCGCAGGCGGATGGCGACGTCGGCCTGGCGCATGGCGAGGTCGAGCTCGTCGTCGTTGAGGATCAGCTGCAGCTGGACGTCCGGGTAGAGATCGACGAATTCGTCGACGCGCGAGGTCAGCCAGGTCGAGCCGATGCCGACGGTGGTGGTGACGCGCAGCGAGCCGGAGGGGCGTTCGCGGCTGTCGGTCAGCCGGCCCTGCACGTCCTCGAGCTTCAACAGCACGTCATGGGCGGCGCGGTAGAGCAGCTCGCCCTGTTCGGTGAGGATGAGGCCGCGGGCATGACGGTGGAACAGCGGTACGCCGAGATCCTGCTCAAGCGCGCTGACCTGACGGCTGACGGCGGACTGGCTCATGTTCAGCGTATCGCCGGCGTGGGTGAAGCTCCCGGCGTGGGCGGCGGCGTGGAATATTCTGAGCTTGTCCCAATCCATCGCGTCCCCCTTTGTCGCCCCCATCGCTGCTGATGGCCGCATTTGCTGGCCACCACCCGCTTTTGTAAGAGCAACAGCCAGTCTGGCGTACCGGCCTTGCCGCCTCTTTGTTCCACCACATCCGCTTGTCCGAAAAGTCGGGCAACTTTTCGGCCGGATGTGCGGTCATCGTCTCTGCAACACTCACGTATCCGAAAAGTGTGAAAACTTTTCGGGTCGATGCTTTAGGTTCAACGCTTCCTTGCTCCGGCGCAAGCCCTGAATTGCACCGCCTCGCCAGTAAGTTACGCAACCTTTGTATCAGTTTCCAGGGCGCCGATGTAGCGTTCGGCCTCCAGCGCCGCCATGCAGCCCATTCCGGCCGCCGTCACCGCCTGGCGGAAGTGCTCGTCGGTGACGTCGCCGGCCGCAAAGACGCCGGGCACCGACGTAGCCGTCGAATCGGGCGCCGTCCAGATATAGCCCGACTCCTTGAGCTGAACCTGACCTGTGAACAGCGAGGTGGCCGGCGCGTGACCGATGGCGACGAACAGGCCGTCGGTGGCGATATCGCGCTTCTCGTTGGTCTTGACGTTGCGGAGGCGGACGCCGGTCAGCGACGGCGGGAAGCCGTCCTTGCCCAGCACCTCGTCGACGGCGCTGTTCCAGATCACCTCGATCTTCGGGTGGTTGAACAGGCGCTGCTGCATCACCCGCTCGGCGCGGAAGGTGTCGCGGCGGTGCACCACCGTCACCTTGTCGGCGTGGTGGGTGAGGTAGAGCGCCTCCTCGACGGCGGTGTTGCCGCCGCCGACCACCACCACGTGCTTGCCGCGATAGAAAAAGCCGTCGCAGGTGGCGCAGGCCGATACGCCGAAGCCCTGGAACTTGTGCTCCGACGGCAGGCCGAGCCAGCGGGCCTGGGCGCCGGTGGCGATGATCAGCGTGTCGGCCGAATAGGTGTCGCCCGAATCGCAGGTGAAGGCGAACGGCCGCTTCGAAAGATCGACCGTCGTCACGATGTCGGAGACAAGGCGCGTGCCCATGTGCTCGGCCTGGGTGCGCATCTGCTCCATCAGCCACGGCCCCTGGATGGCATCGGCAAAGCCCGGGTAGTTCTCGACGTCGGTGGTGATGGTCAGCTGGCCGCCCTGCTGCAGGCCGGCGATCAGGATCGGTTCCAGCATGGCGCGGGCGGCGTAGATGGCGGCGGTGTAGCCGGCCGGGCCGGAACCGATGATCAGAACCTTGGTATGGGTGTGCGTCATGCTCGTCTCGTCTCGTTCGCCGCCCCCCGAGAGGGGGAACTCGGTCGGGCACCGGCCGGCGGCGCCTGGAATCGACTGAATGGTAGGTGGCCGATGAAACGGTTTCAAGGCGGCGTCGGCCCGGCGGCGGCCGGCGCGGCCCGTCGTCCCCTGCCGAATGAGCGAACGGAAGCGAACAGGTGGGGGGTGACACCCCTAATAAGTGTGCGTGCCCCCGAAAGATGCTTTCGCGGTGGCGACAGGAACGATATGTTCCGGGCCGAAAATGAGCGCTGTCAGCTCTCCGGAGGATGCGACATGAAGGCCCGGCTCGACGCCATCGACTGGAAGATCCTGCGCGAACTGCAGGGCGATGGACGGATGACCAACGTCGAACTGGCGAGCCGCGTCGGCATCTCGGCGCCGCCGTGCCTGAGGCGCGTGCGCGCGCTTGAGGAAGCCGGCGTCATCCAGGGCTACCGGGCGCTGATCGACGAGAAGACGCTCGGCTTTGACGTGACGCTGTTCGCCTTCATCTCGCTGGCCTCGCAGTCGGAGTTCGAGATCCTGGCCTTCGAGGCGCGGGTGAAGAACTGGCCGCTGGTGCGCGAAAGCTGGATGCAGTCGGGCGAGATCGACTTCATCCTGAAATGCGTCGCCCCCGACCTCAAGACCTGCCAGACCTTCGTGATCGAGCAACTGACGGCAACGCCCAACGTCGGCCAGGTCCGGACCAGCCTGACGCTCAGGCAGATCAAGAACGAGCCGGTGGTGGTGTGACGGCGCCGGTCCCTGACCGGGAATCCGGCTTTCGGTCACAATTTGTGTCTCCTATGCCGATCAGCGGGGCGTGAACCGCCGCAAGCGGCCCGGCGCAGTTGACAGGCGGCATCGGGCGTAGCATGTCCCGGCGACTTGTTTTCAGGCCGCGCCGACCGGCCAGATCTGGAGTTTGCACTTGAATTTCCTGACGGGCCGGTTTGCCGGGTTCCTCGGGCCGGAGCAGAAGCTCGGGCCGCTGGTGCGGCTTTTCCGCGCCAATTTCCGTCCCTACGCGCGGCGCTACGCCTTCGCGCTGGTGATGATGGTGATCGCCGCGGCGGCGACGGCGGGCAGCGCCTACATCATCAAGGAGATCATCAACAAGATCTTCATCGAGAAGAACGAGGGGCTGGTCTTCACCATCGCCGGCATCATCGTCGCCGTCTATCTCGTCAAGGGCTTTGCCACCTATTTCTCGTCGGTGACGCTGACCAAGATCGGCAACAGCCTGGTCGCCCGGCTGCAGCGCCAGCTCTACGACGCCGTGCTGAGGCAGGACATCGCCTTCTTCCAGAGCCACGCCCTCGGCGACATCATGGTGCGCATTTCGCAGAACGCCTCGGCGGCGCGGTCGGCGATCGACCTGATCGTGCTCAGCCTCGGCCGCGACCTGTTCACGCTGATCTCGCTCATCGCCGTCATGGTGGTGCAGAACCCGACCATGTCGGCGCTGTCGCTGGTGATCGCACCGATTGCCATCTACGGCGTCACCCATCTGCTCCGGAAGGTGCGGACGGCGGCGCGCAAGGAGGTGGTGACCTCGGCCCAGATCATCACCATCGTCCAGGAGAGCGTGCAGGGCATCCGCGTCGTCAAGTCGTTCGGTCTCGAGGACCGTCTGCGCGCCGCCTTCGGACGGGCGACGGCCAACGTCGAGCAGTTGTCCAACCGCATCGCCACGCTGGGCGCCCGGTCCAGCCCGTTGATGGAGACGCTCGGCGGCTTTGCCATCGCCTTCGTGGTGATGTTCGGCGGCTATCAGATCGTCCACCACAACGCCGATCCCGGCGCCTTCTTTTCCTTCATCACGGCGCTGCTCTTGGCCTACGAGCCGGCGAAAAGGTTGGCCCGCTTCAACCTCGACCTCGAGAAGTCGCTGGTCGGCGTCCGCATGATGTACGAGGTGCTCGATCTCGTCCCCGAATTGCAGTCGGCCCCGGATGCCGTCGAGGCGCGGTTCGAGGCGGCCAGTGTCCGCTTTGACCGCGTCGATTTCGCCTATGGCGAGGCGCCGGTGCTTCGCGGCCTCAGTCTGACGGTGCCGGCCAATTCGGTGGTGGCGCTGGTCGGGCCCTCGGGTGCCGGCAAGTCGACGGTGTTTTCGCTGGTCGAGCGCTTCTACGATCCGACCGGCGGCGCCGTGCTGATCAATGGCACCGACGTCCGCCGCTTCACCGTCGATTCGCTGCGCCGGCACATCGCGCTGGTGACGCAGGACACCTTCCTGTTCGACGGCACGGTGGCCGCCAACATCGCCGATGGCCGGCCGGACGCTACGCCCGCCGAAATCGAGGCGGCGGCGCGCGATGCCAACGCCTATGAGTTCATCATGGCGATGCCCGGCGGTTTCGAGGCGCGCGTGGGCGAGGGCGGCGGCAACCTGTCCGGTGGCCAGCGCCAGCGCATCGCCATCGCCCGCGCCATTCTGAGACAGGCGCCGATCCTGCTGCTCGACGAGGCGACCTCGGCGCTCGACGCCCAGGCTGAACGCGACATCCAGGAGGCGCTGGGGCGGCTGATGACGGGGCGGACGACCTTCGTCATCGCCCACCGGCTTGCCACGGTGCGCGACGCCGACCTCATCTGCGTCATGGACAAGGGTGAGGTGGTGCAGTCCGGTACCCACGAGCAGCTGATGGCCGAGGGCGGGCTCTACGCCCATCTCCGGGCCCTGCAGTTCCGCGACGAGACGCCGACCGTCGCGGCGGTCGGCTGAATTGCCTGACTGCCGGTCAGCCGTCGTCCAGCCGCTTTCGCCAGGCCGCCAGCACGGCGGCGGCGACGTCGGCGGTCGAGTTGATCGGCGGATAGACGCCGCTCTTCGGCGCCTCGGGGAAGCGGCCGACGCTGGCCTCCTGGCCCAACAGGGCGATGAAGGCGTCGATCTTCGGATGGCCGCCCGACGGGTGGAAGATCTGGATCGGCCGGCCAGTGGTCGCCGCCTCGCCGATCATGTTGGTGGAATCGGCGGTGACCACCAGTTCGTCGGCCAGCGCCATGTAGGCGGCGAGCGGGTTGGCGCCCTTGCCGTCCCAGACCGTCACGCACTCGTTCCGTTCGGCCAGTGACCTGAGGGCGGTGGCCAGCGCCGGTGGCGTGCGCCGGGAGGCGGTGATCATCAGCGAGGCGCCAGCGGCGGCCCGCTGTTCCAGCCCGGCGACGAACAGGCCGATATCATCGGGGGTAAAGCGGTGGTGGCGGCTGTCGCCGCCGACCAGCACGGCGAGGCGCGGCGACGGCAGGGCAGCAAGATCGTCCGGCGGGTCGGCGCGGATCGCCTCGAGCCGGGCCGGCGGCAGCCGGTTGGGCGCCGTCGTCACCACCTTGACGTCGGGGCCGCGCAGCCGGTCGTGCGCCTGGACGATGATCAGGTCGGCACCGTGGCGGCGAGTGCGCGGGTCCTTGAACACCACCGTGCAGGTGGTGGGCGACAGGCGTTTGAGATACCTGAGATAGGCGATGGCCCGCCGGCCGGTGGCGAGGCAAATGTCGGGGTAGGGCGGGGCGAGCGGCGAACCCAGCCGGTTCGGCCGGTCCTGCCAGTCGATCGGCCCCCAGGGCATCAACAAGGCGAACGGCGCGCGTGGATGGACGCGGCGGATCTCCGGCGTGACGCCAATCGCTTCGGCGATGCCGGTGAGCGGTTGCTCGTCGCCGGCCTTGCCGTCGGTGAGGATCCACAGCGTGGGCTCGATCACCGTCATGGCGCGGCGTCCATCAGGCGCTGGTAGGCGGAGAACTCCTGGCTCAGCATCTTCGCCGTGGTGAAGGTGTCGAGCACGAAGGCGCGGCCGGCCCGGCCCATCTCGGCGAGCCGCTCGGGCGCCGCCAGCGCCTCGCCGATGGCTACCGCCATGGCCTCGGCGTCGCCGGGCGTGACCAGCCAGCCGGTGCGGCCGGGCAGCACGGTTTCGCGGCTGCCGCCGTGGTCGGTGGCGATCACCGGTGTCTCCATCGCCTCGGCCTCGATGGCGGCGCGGCCGAAGGCTTCCGGCTCGGTCGAGGCGGAAAAAGCGAGGTCGGCGGCGGCCAGCAGCACCGGCACGTCGCGCCGGCTGCCGGCCAGGACGATGCGCTCGGACAGGCCGTGGCCGGCGATTCGCGCCTTGAGGTCGGCGATCACCCGGTCGTTGCCGCTGCCGACCAGCACCAGACGCCAGGGCCGGTCGGCCAAGTGCGACAGCGCGTCGACCAGCACCGCGTGGCCCTTCCAGCCGGTGATGCGGCTGACCATGACCAGCATCGGTTCGCGTTCGCCGATGCCGAACTCGCGGCGGGCGGCGTCTTTCTGCTCGGCGGAGATGCCGGCCGGATCGAACAGCGCCGGGTCGATGCCGCGCGCCGCCACGACGATGCGGTCGGCCGGATAGCCGTAGACGGTTTGGATATGGTCGCGGATGAACTGAGAATTGGCGACCACCAGCGGACCGCGCAGCATGACGCGATTGTAGAAGCGCTTCAGCGCGTTGCCATGGCCGTAGACGCCATGGAAGGTGGTGAAGAACTGGCAGCGGCGGCGGGCGATCCGCGTCGCCAACCAACCGGCCCAGGCCGGCGCCCGGCTGCGGGCGTGGACGATGTCGATCGCCTCGCGGTCGATCAGACTGGCGACAGTGAAGGCATTGGCGATGATGGCCCACGGCGACTTGCGGCCGACGGGGATGGTGAGGTGCCTGGCACCGGCGGCTTCGACGGCGGCCACCAGATCGCCGCCGCCGCTGGCCACTATGTTTTCGATGCCCTTGTCGCGGAGATAGCCGACCATCTCGACGGTGGAGCGCTCGACCCCGCCATCGCCAAGGGCGGGCAGCAGCTGCAGGATGCGGGGGGAGGTCGCGCTCGCCGACAATTGGGCGCCTTCGGGCTTTCCGGAAGAACTCGTCACCATCATCCCCTCGTCCGCTGAGCCCGGCGGGTCCTTCGGCCCGCGAGATCTGATCGCGATGCCCACCATTTTCGGGTTCGACAACCGGTGCCCCTTGCTTAGCCGCGCGAGGTGCGTTGTTCAACGTGATACGCGGATTTGCGCTTGCTTGTTTTGGT
>JAGSYU010000054.1 GCA_018262575.1 Pseudomonadota bacterium
CGACGCCGTCGTCGAGACGCGCAAGGGGCGCCTCAGCCAGACCTTCCGCATGCGCGCCCAGGACGGTCATTACCAGTGGTTCCGCCTGCGCGCCCGTCCCATCCTCGGCTCGGACGGTGAGGTCATCCGCTGCGTCGGTACGTTGCTCGACATCACCGACATGAAGCTGGCGCAGGAACGCCTGCTGTTCGACGCCATCCACGACAATCTCACCTCGCTGCCGAACCGCGAGCTCTACATCGATCGCCTCGCCACCGATCTCATCCGTGCCAAGGCGGACAACCAGCGCCGGCCGGCGGTTTTCCTCGTTGACCTCGATCGCTTCCGGCAGGTCAACGAAACGCTTGGCCTGTCGGTCGGCGACACCATCCTGCTGACGCTGGCCCGCCGTCTCGGCCGCCTCGTCAAGCCGCTCGATACGCTGTCTCGCCTCGAAGGCGACCGCTTCGGCATCGTGCTCGTCTCCGAGCAGGCCTCGGATCGCCTCGCCGCCTTCGCCGACACCGTCAAGCGGGCGGTACGGGCGCCGATCGTTGTCGGCGAAAAGGAAGTGTTCCTCACGGCGTCGATCGGTATCGCGGTGCCCGATTCCGACGACAAGGAAGCGAAGACGCTGATCCAGGACGCCGAGATCGCTCTGGCCTTTGCCAAGAAGCTGGGCGGCGATCGCATTGAGACCTTCCGTCCGGCGCTGCGCATCATGTCGGCCGACCTCACCTCGCTTGAGCAGGACCTGCGCGGCGCCATCGACAAGGGCGAACTGACGGTGCTCTACCAGCCGGTCATCCGGGCCGGCGACCGGTCGGTCGCTGGTTTCGAGGCGCTCCTGCGCTGGAACCACCCGCGCAAGGGCTCGATTCCGCCGGCCGAGTTCATGCCGATCGCCGTCCGCTCGGGCCTCGTGGTGCAACTCGGCCTGTTCGTGCTCGACCGGGCCGCCCGCCAGCTCGCCGACTGGCGCGATCACCTGCCCTTTGGCGATACGCTGACCATGTCGGTCAACCTGTCCAACCGGCTGGTGCTGCGCCACGAACTGCTCAACGACGTCAAGGCCATCCTGTCGCGCACCGGTCTGCCACGGGACGTCCTGCATCTGGAGTTTTCCGAGAGCCTGTTGATGGAAAGCCCGGAATTTTCGCTGCAGATGCTGATGAAGCTGAAGGAACTCGGCGCGGGCTTCGCCGTCGATGAGTTCGGCATGGGCTTTTCTTCGCTGAGCTATCTGCAGCGGTTGCCGCCCGGCACGCTCAAGGTCGACCAGAATGTCCTGAGAAGTTCCGGCCGCCACCGGCAAGCGCTGCTCAAGACCATCGCCTCGCTGGCCCACGACGTGGAGCTGGAACTGGTGGTGGAAGGCGTCGACCGCGCCGTCGATCTCGACGAGGTCGCCAACCTGGGCGCCGACTATCTCGAAGGCTACCTGTTCGGGTCGCCGATGAGCGCCGACGAGGTTCGCAAACTCATGGAAAAGGCCAAGAAGGCAGTGGCTAAGGTGGCGCCCGTTGCCGTTCCCGACGCGCCGCTGCGCGTGCCCGAGCGGGTGCCTGGGGCAACGGCCGCGCCAATCGGCACCGGCGAGGCGGCTGGCAGGACGCCGGCCGCCTAAACCCCGCCTTTTCGCGCTGCCACAAGTGTGGGAATAAGGACCAGTCGGCGATTCGTCGCCGGTCTTCGGGCCTGGGACGTTGACGAGAGGATCATGACCGTCATGAGGACCGTTCTTTCTGCCTGCCTTTCAATTCTGCTCGCCCTGGGCTCGCTGCCAGCGATGCTCTCGTCGGCGGCGGCGCAGGAATTTGTCGATGGCAAGGTCGAGTCTGTGCACGGCGACTGGCAGATCCGCTGCGACCAACCGGTCGGTGCCCGCGACAAGCAGTGCGCCATGGTGCAGAACGTCACCGCCGAGGACCGCGACAACATCGGCCTGTCCGTGCTGATCGTGAAGACGGTCGACAAGAAGGCGAAGATCATGCGTGTTCTCGCCCCGCTCGGCGTCTACCTGATGGCCGGCCTTGGCCTCCGGATCGACGACAAGGACATCGGCCGCGTCGGCTTCGTTCGCTGTCGGGCGCGCGGCTGCTATGCCGAGGTGATCCTGCAGGGCGATCTCGTCGGCCAGCTTGAGAGTGGTGGCAAGGCGCTGTTCATCATCTATGACTCGCCGGAAGACGGCATCGGCATCCCGATCTCGTTGAAGGGTTTCAAGGAAGGCTTCGACGCTCTGCCGTAAGCGGCGCGCACTTGCACGGCCCCGCCCGAAACACGACATGTTGCGCGTCCGGAAGCTGGAGCCGCCGGACGTTTGCATTTATGGAGGAACCGATCCTCCTTCTGATGGGACGCTGCTGCCGATGACCGAACGCCATGATCTTCTCGCCCTCGCCGGACTCGATCCCGAGGCGACGCAGCGTCTCGTCGCTGACGCCCTCGTCGGCGCCGACGACGGCGAGCTCTATCTGGAACGCTCGGAAGGCGAAGCGCTGACCTTCGACAACGGCCGCCTCAAGACCGCCACCTACGATGTCAACCAGGGCTTCGGTCTCCGGGCGGTGGCCGGTGAGGCGGTGGGCTACGCCCATGCCGACGACCTCTCCGAAAAGGCATTGCGCCGCGCCGCCGACGCGGTGAAGGCGGTGTCCTCAGGCCATTCCGGCACGCTCGCCGAACCGCCGCGCCCGACCAACCGCAAGCTCTATGGCGACGTCAACCCGCTGCTGTCCCCCGCCTTTTCCGACAAGGTGGCGCTTCTGTCGGAGATCGACGCTTGGGCGCGTGCCCGCGATCCGCGCGTGCGACAGGTGACGGCATCGATCACCACCAGCCACAAGATCGTCGAGATCATCCGCGCCGACGGTATTCACCTGCGGGACGTGCGGCCGTTGGTCCGCGTCAATGTCTCACTGATCGCCGGCAGCGGTGATCGGCAGGAAAGCGGCTCATACGGTGAGGGCGGCCGCCTGGCACTCGATGGGTTCATCACGCCCGAGCGCTGGCAGCACGCCGTCGACGAAGCGCTTCGGCAGGCGCTGGTCAATCTCGAGGCCAAGCCGGCGCCGGCCGGCACCTTCGACGTGGTGCTCGGCCCCGGCTGGACCGGCGTACTGCTGCACGAGGCGGTGGGCCATGGCCTCGAGGGCGACTTCAATCGCAAGAAGACCTCCGCCTTCGCCGGCTTGATGGGCGAGCAGGTGGCAGCCAAGGGCGTCACCATTGTCGATGACGGCACACTGCCGGACGCGCGCGGTTCGCTCACCATCGACGACGAGGGCACGCCGAGCCGGCGGACCGTGCTGATCGAGGACGGCCGCTTGGTCGGCTATATGCAGGACCGCCAGAATGGCCGCCTGATGGGCGCCGAGTCCACCGGCAACGGTCGCCGCCAGTCCTATGCCCACGTGCCGATGCCGCGCATGACCAACACCTACATGCTCTCCGGCGACAAGAGCCGCGAGGAGATCATCGCTTCGGTGAAGGACGGCATCTACGCTGTCTCCTTCTCCGGAGGGCAGGTGGACATCACATCCGGCAAGTTCGTGTTCGATTGCACCGAGGCCTACCGAGTGCGGAACGGCAAGGTCGGCGAGCCGATCAAGGGCGCCATGTTGATCGGCAACGGCCCCGAGGCGATGAAGCGCGTGTCGATGATTGGCAACGACCTCGAAATCGACCGTGGCATCGGCATGTGCGGCAAGGCCGGCCAGAGCGTGCCGGTCGGCGTCGGCCAGCCGTCGCTGAGGATCGACGCGGTCACCGTCGGTGGCACGGCGACCTGAACAGAGAAAAGGCAGTATGACACCCGTTCGTCTTGCTCTGTTCGACATGGACGACGTCGTTTACGCGTATACGCGTGCCGACCGCATCGCCTATCTCGCCGACGTTACCGGCCTCGATCCGGCCTTTATCAACGAGCGCGTCTGGAGCGAGGGGCTGGAGGCGGCCGCCGACGGCGGCGCCTTCCCGACGCCCGAGCTTTATATAGATTCCTGGCGCGACCGACTCGGCTATCCGCTTGCCGTCGAAGATTGGGTGGAAGCGCGGCGGCGCGGCATGCGCCTCATTCCCGGCACGCTCGCCCTCATTGAGCGACTGATTGCAGCGGGAACGGCGGTCGCCGTGCTCACCAACAACGGCCCGCTTGTCCACGCCTATCGGAGGACGCTGGCCCCGGACCTTGCACGCCTCGTCGGTGACCGCTTTCTGGTGTCGTCCTCCTTTTCGACGATGAAGCCTGACCCGCAGGTGTTCCATAGGGCCCTTGAGCGGTTGGGCTTTGAGCCGGAGGAGAGCTTTTTTACCGATGACATGCCGGAGAACGTCGAAGGCGCCCGCGCCGCCGGTCTGTCAGGCGCCGTCTTCACCACGCCGGTGGCGCTCGAGGAGGCGCTCGGTGCGCACGGCCTGCTCTGAACCAATCACATCCGTAGAAGTGACGAGGGACGAAATGCCCTCCAGCCATTGAAATTTCCGCTCTGGCGCCTTACCTGACCGGCGGCCGGGAGTGTGTCCGGCTGGTTGTCGGCGTCTAGCCGAACAAGGTCGGGACGGACGCCGTGTTTTCAATGGATTTTCTGTCGGTTGAACTTGCCGCGCTGGCGCAGATCGTCTTCATCGACGTCGTGCTGGCCGGTGACAATGCCATTGTCGTCGGCATGGCGGCGGCCGGTGTCGACCCTGCCATCCGGCGCAAGGTGATCTTCTGGGGCATTGGCGGTGCCGTCGCCCTGCGCATTTTTTTCGCGATCATCACCACCCACTTGCTTGCCATCGTCGGCCTGACGCTGGCCGGTGGCGTGCTGCTGCTCTGGGTCTGCTGGAAGATGTTCCGCGAGATCCAGTCGAGCCGCCACGAGGAGGAGCGGGGTGTCGAGGCGGCCGAGCAGGCGCTCGACGCAGACGCCTGCGACGTGACGCCGGTACCAGCCGGCAAGACCTTCCGCCAAGCTCTGACCCAGATCATTCTCGCCGACGTATCGATGTCGCTCGACAACGTGCTGGCAGTGGCCGGCGTGGCCCGCGACCATGTCGGTATCCTGGTGATCGGTCTCCTGCTGTCGGTCGGCCTGATGGGCGCCGCCGCCACGCTGATTGCCCGCCTGCTGCACCGCTTCCGCTGGATCGCCTGGATCGGCCTGCTGGTAATCCTCTATGTCTCCATCGACATGATCCACCGGGGCTCGCTCGAGGTATGTACCGGCCTCACCGGTGAACAAAGCTGCCAGATTCAGGACCTCCGGGATGCTACAGACGGCATGCTGAACTGAGGCTGGCCAGCCTCCTGACGTTTCGCCTGCTCCTGACCGGACGAGAGGTTTTGTGATGACGCACGCTGTCGGCGCGCCTGCCGTCTACGTGGAGGGTTCGGTGTTCCGCCATGTGGTGGCGCTGACCGCCCTCGGCTCGCTGGGGCTGATGGCCATTTTCGCCGTCGATCTCGTCAACCTGCTCTACATCTCGCTCCTGGGCGACGAGGTGCTGACGGCGGCGATGGGCTATGCCGGTGCCGTGCTGTTCCTCATCGTGTCGATCGGGATCGGTTTCTCGATCGGCGTGACGGCGCTGACCGCCCGACGGATCGGAGCCGGCGACCGGGCCGCCGCCCGGCGGGTCGCCACGTCTGGTCTCGTCATTTCCTTCGCCGCCACCACCGTATTGACGCTGGTGCTTGCTGCGGTGCTCGATCCTTGCCTCTCCCTGCTCGGGGCCGAGGGGCGCGAATTCGAAGTCACGCAGCATTTTCTGTGGATCGCCATGTTTGGCATGCCACTGCTTGCCCTCAGCATGGCCATGGGTGGCGTGCTGATGGCCTTCGGTGCACCGCGCATGACGCTGTGGATCAACCTCGCCGGTGCTGGCGCCACCGCCATTCTCGATCCGATCTTCATCTTTGGCCTCGACATGGGCGTGACCGGCGCTGCCATCGTCACGGTGCTGATCCGCTTCGTGGGGCTTGCCGTCGGCTGGTATGGCCTGGTTCCGCGCCTCAACGCGCTGGCGCGGCCGACCGCCGAGGGCATCCGCCGCGATGTCGGTCCACTCCTTGCCATCGCCTTTCCGGCCATCCTCACCAATCTCGCGACGCCGGTCAGCAATATGCTGGTCACCGCCTACGTCGCCCGTTTCGGAACCGAGGCGGTGGCCGGTTGGTCGATCATCGGTCGAATCTATCCGCTGTGCTTTGCCGGCATCTTCGCGCTCACCGGCTCGGTTGGCGCCATCTTTGGCCAGAACGTCGGCGCACGTCGCTTCGACCGCGTCCGCAAGACGCTGGCCGACAGCGCGCTGTTCACGGCGATCTACGTGGTCGTCATCTGGATGTTGCTGTTCCTTGGCACTGACGCCATCAATTGGGCCTTCCAAGCGACTGGCCGCGTGGCAGAGATGATCGCCTTCTACTGCTTGTGGGCGGCCCCGACTTTCATCTTCACCGGTGCGCTGTTCGTGGCCAATGCCGCCTTCAACAACCTCGGCTTCGCCTCCCACTCGACACTGTTCAATTGGGGACGGGCGACGCTCGGCACGCTGCCTTTCTGCTGGCTCGGCGTCTGGCACGGCAGTGCCAACGCGGTGATTCTCTGGTGGAGCATCGGTGCCGCCCTGTTCGGTCTGCCGGCCCTCTGGCTGGCTCGTCGGTCGATCGATCGCCTCGCCGCCTCTGCGTGATCCTGGCAGGCACAGTGCCATCAAGCCCTTGCGGCTCGCCGGCATGATCCTCTTGCGCGGCGGCCGGGCGGGCGGTATTCACCTCCCATGTTGAACAGCACGGACACCCCCTTCGGCGGCGGCGAGGCGCAGATCCGCTACCTCGACGGCGACTATCAGATCCTCCGCAACGGCAATTACGTCCGCTGCGCGATCACCGGTCGTCCGATTCTGCTGCAGGACCTGAAATACTGGTCCGCCGAGCACCAGGAACCCTATATCGACGCCGAGGCGGCGCTCACCGCTTATCGCCGCCATACCGGCGCCCGGTGAGGACGCCTGCAGCCGTGTCGGTATCGGCTTTGGGTGGTTGACTCAGCTGAAGTGTCGCGCCATCCAGCGTCGGCGGATGTCGAGAAGCAGCGAGCCCACGGCCTGCTCTTCCGAAAAGCGCGTGTGTATGCCGAACACGGCGACGCGGTCGCGTGACCAGTTGCTGCCGACGATGCCGCGTGGCAGTCGCACGGCATCCTTTTCGGTGGTCACCGGCACAGCGTCGCGCATGTCCGCCTCATCGAGCAGGTGGGCGAGGTCTGAGAACCGGTAGGGGTAGTGATCGGGAAACGCGCGCCGTGCGGCGAGGCGGTAGCCCTCGTCCTCGAGCGATCGGAAGAATTTCTCCGGCCGGCCGATACCAGCGAAGGCATAGAGCCGGCGGTGCGGCTCAGCCGGCAGTGCATTGGCGAGAAGGGCGGCGCGGAAGATCGGCTTGCCGGCCCGGGCGGCCGTGCGGACAACGCGCTGGCCGCTCTTGCTGTCGCCGTAGACAATCACCGCGTCGGCGAGCAGCATCTGACGGCGGAGCGGCGCCCGGAGCGGGCCGGCCGGCAGCGGCAGGCCGTTGCCGACCCCGACTGCGCCGTCCACCACCACGAAGCTGAAGGTTTTTCTCACCGACGGATTCTGGAAGCCGTCGTCCATGATGCAGAGGTCAGCGCCGGTTGCCCTGAGAAGCGGGAAAGCGTCGGTGCGTCGACGCGCCACCACCGTTGGCGCCACGCGAGCGAGCAGCAGCGCTTCGTCGCCGACCTCACGGGCGGTGTGGCGGTCGACGCTGACGAGCACTGGCCCCTTGAGGGAGCCGCCGTGGCCGCGCGTCAGGAAGCAGGGATCAAGACCGACCGAGCGGGCCGAGTGGGCAAGGGCGATGGCGGTCGGCGTCTTGCCGGCGCCGCCGGCCACGAAGTTGCCGACGCAGACGAGTGGCAGCGGCGGCTCGGCACCACCCGGTCGGTGCATGCGTCGCGCCGTGATGGCGCCGTAGACGAGGCCGATTGGCGCCAGCAATAGGGCGATAACGCCTTTGCGCTTCCACCAGAAGGCCGGGGTCAGCATGGGGCGCCACCCGAGGACCGGCCGAACAGCGGCGCGATCGCCTCGATGGTGCGCGCGACGGCTCCCGTCGAACCCGCCACGACGCGCTCGCCAGCCGCCGCCTGGGCGGCCCTGTGAGCCGGGTCATCGAGGAGGCGCAACGTGGCATCAGCAAGCTCGTCGGGCGAGTGAACGATTCTGAGCCCGCCGGCGTCGATGAAGGCACGGTAGATGTCGAGCCAGTTGGAAAAATGCGGACCACTCACCACGACGGAGCCCAGGCGCGCCGGCTCGATGAGGTTGTGGCCACCGATGCCCTCGATGAAGGTGCCGCCCATCAGCACCACAGTGGCAAGCTGAAAGAAGGCGCCCAGTTCGCCAAGGGTGTCGGCGACGTAGACGTCCGTGGCGGCATCGGGCAGGTCGCCGACGCTGCGACGGCGCGTCACCAGCCCGGCTGCCTCCGATAGCAGCGTGAGGTCGCCGCCCCGCACCGGATGGCGTGGCACGATGACCAGCAGCACATCCGGATGTCGTTCCCTGAGCGTCAGGAAGGCGGTCAGGACCACCTCGTCCTCGCCGGGATGGGTCGAGGCGGCGAGGACCATGGGCCGCCCGCCGATGCCCTCCTTCAGCGCGTCAAGATCGGCGACGTCGACATTGGGCAACCCGGCATCGAACTTGATGTTGCCAAAGGTGGCCACTTCAGGTGCGCCGAGGCGGGAAAAGCGCGCTCCGTCGTCGTCTGTCTGGGCGAGCACCAGCGACATGCGACGGAACACGGCTCGCGCCGCCGGTGCCGCCCGCTGCCAGCCACCGAAAGAGCGCGGCGACAGCCGGGCGTTGGCGATCACCAGCGGTATGTCGTGGCTGGCGAGGCGCCCGATGGCCACCGGCCAGATCTCGCTCTCGACGAACACTGCGAGATCCGGGCTCCAGTGGGCGAGGAAGCGATCGACCGGACCGGCGAGGTCGAGTGGCGCAAATTGGTGGATCAGTCCCGGCCTCAGGCGATGCCCGACGAGGGCGGCCGACGTGGTGGTCACCGTGGTGACCAGAACGCCCGTGCCACCGGCGATCAACTGGTCGATCACCGGCATCGCCGCCATCGTTTCGCCGACGCTGACGGCGTGCACCCAGACGAGCGGCCCTTCTGGCCGGGTCGCGGAGGGATGGCCGAGCCGCTCGGTCGAACGGGACGGGTCCTCCTTGCCGCGCCGCCGCCGCACGTCAACGATTGCCGCGCCGACCGGGCCGGCAAGCCGGGTCAGGGCGATCCACGTCGAAAGCAGCGCGTCTCCGAGATCAGCCATCGGTGGCAGGGTCTTGTCTGAAGGGGCCAGGTTTGAACTTTTCGGCGATTCCCGAGCGTTGGTAGGCGTCTTGCGTGATCCGATCAAGCTCCTCGGTGAGGAAGCATCTCAGCTTTTCGACGGTCTCGTCGTCGGCATCGGATGGAACGCGGATCGGCGCGCCGTGTCGGACGGTCGCTGGCGAGAAGGGCAGGTCGACCACCATGCGGTCCCAATTGTTGAAGCGCAGGCCATAGCGGGACACGTAGGCGACTGGAATGATCGGTCGACCGGACAATCGGGCCAGCTGAATGATGCCCTTGCCGGATACCTGCCCCACCTTGGGAACGTCGGCCGTCATCAGCACCGAGTTGCCGGCGGCGAGTTCCCTCAGCGCCTGCCGAAAGCCCGCGACCCCGCCTTTTCGGTGCTGGGAGCCGGCCTTCTGCGAGCCGGAGGCGCGAATGGCGCGGATGCCCTGCGTGCCGGCGGCGTCGGCGAAAACGCCGGCCGCCGCATTGCGGGCGACCATCGGCACGATCGGCAGGTCGAGTGGCACCGCGCGCGTCGACATCATGATGAGGCCGTGCCAGAGGGTGAAGATGGCCGGTGCCTCGGCCCGTGCCACGTCGAGGGCATCCGGCGGCACGATGGTCACTCGGGCGGTGCGGCGAACCGCCAGGACGTAGCGGGCGAGAAGATGCGACAGAGCGCGGCTCGCCACCGCACTGTTGAGGATTTTCCGGTCAAGTCGCAAGCGGCATCTCCAAGGGCGAGAGGCGGGATACCCGCAGCGTCGCGACGTGCCGTACGGCCTTGTTCGGCATCAGATCGACGGGTCCAGGAGACGATGCAGGTGGACGATGAAATAGCGCGTCTGTGCCTGATCGACGGTGGCCTGCGCCTTCTGCTTCCAGGCGGCATAGGCGGCGGCATAGTTGGGGAAGGTGCCGACGATATCGATGGCGTTGAGATCGGCAAACTCGGTCGAATCGAGCGCCTTCATCTCGCCGCCGATGACCAGATGAAGCAGTTGCTTCGAGGTGACTTCGGTCGTCATGGGAATCTGCCTTCCGGAATAGGTGCCTCGCGGCCGTCTATCTTCTTTTCCTCAAGCCGGGCAAGATTTGCAAGAGCGAGCAACACTCTTGGGGAGGCCCCGGCTTTGTGCCCGCTTGACATAAGCCTCCGGGCAGATGTCGACGTCGCTTCCTCAGTAGGAACCCAAGGCAGCCGCCGCAGCGCGTGTCAGCGCCGGCAGGCCGGCGATCAGGCTGTCGTGGACGGCGTCGGGACGATTATAGATGATGGTCGCGCCGTCGATGGTTTCGAGCGTCCCGCCCGCTTCGGCAACGATCAGATCGGCGGCGGCGAGGTCCCAGTCATGGGAACCGCTACGCGCAAACGCCAAGTCGAGCGTGCTGTCGGCGACCATGGCAATCCTCAGTGCCAGCGAGGCGACATAGCCACGGCTCCTTAGCGTTGGCACGGGCCGCGACAAGCGCGAGATCAGCACAGCCGGCCCAGCGACCCTCACGCCGGCCAGGCTGGGTCGCTGCGGCAGGCGCAGGCGGTCGCCATCAAGGAAGGCACCACGCCGGTATCCGGCTGTATAGAGATGGCTCACCGATGGCTGCAGCAACGCCGCCGCCACAGGCCGGCCGCCCTCGACCACGGCAAGTGAAATGGTCCACTGATCGGACCCGGCGAGAAAGCCGCGCGTACCGTCGATCGGGTCGACCACGAAGACGCGCTCGCAGCCGAGCCGGGCCGGGTCGTCCTCGGTCTCCTCCGACAGCCAGCCATAGTTGGGCCGGGCGGCCAGGAGGCGCTCTTTCAGGAAGCGGTCGATGGCGAGATCGGCCTCGCTGACCGGTGAATCGTTGGCCTTCTTCCACACGCGAGGGTCGCGGCGAAAGAAAGAGAGACCGATGCTGGCCGCGGCGAGCGCTGCGTCGGAGAGGAGCGCGGTATCCTCGTCGATGCGCGCGCTGTCAGCGGCCGGCAATCGTCAGCCCCCCGATGGCCACGGTCGGCGCGGTGAAGGCCGAGCGGAACTCGATGTCGTCGGCCGGCACCAACTCGCGGAACATGTCGATGAGGTTGCCGGCCACGGTGATCTCGGCAACGGGATAGGTGATCTCACCATTCTCGATCCAGAAGCCGGCGGCGCCGCGCGAATAGTCGCCCGTGAGGAGGTTGGCGCCGTGGCCAATGAAGTCAGTGACATACAGGCCGGTGCCCACCGCCTTGATCAGCTCGACCGGCGACTGCTGTCCTGGATGCAGCAGCACGTTGGAGGACGAGGGGCCTGGCGCACCGGTACCGCGGCCGGCCCGGCCATTGGTCTGAAGGCCGAGTTCGCGCGCCGTGGCACTGTCGAGCAGCCATGTCTTGAGCACGCCGTCCTCGACGAGATCAAGCGCCGCGGCATTGACACCCTCGCCGTCGAAGGGGCGCGAGCCGGGACCGCGCCGACGCAGTGGATCATCGGTGATGCGGATATTCGCTCCGAACAGCCGTTCGCCGAGCCGATCCTTCAGGAACGAGGAGCGGCGGGCGATTGACGCGCCGGAAATGGCGCCAACGAGCGCGCCGATCAGGCTGGTGGCCACGCGCTGATCGTAGACAACCGTTGCCGTCTGGGTCGCGATCTGACGCGGGTTGAGACGGCGTACGGCGCGGCCACCGGCCCGCGCACCGACGGTCTCGGCGCTCTCCAGGTCGGCAAGGTGGGTCTTTGAAGAGGAGTCCCAGTCGCGCTCCATGCCGGTGCCACTGCCGGCGATGGCCGCCACCGAATGGCCGTGACCCGAGGACTCGTAGGCACCGGAAAAGCCGCTGGAGGTGACCAAAGCCATGCCGCCCCGCGCCCAGTAGGCGCTGGCGCCGGTGATGTTGGTGACACCGTCGACCGCCATCGCCGCCGCTTCGATGGCTCGGCCGCGTTCGGCGAGATCGACGGCGGAGACCGGTGTCTCATCGAGAAGATCGAGTTCGGGCCAGGCAGTGGCGAGGAGCGCGGTGTCGGCGAGGCCGGCGAAGCGATCGGATGGCGCGGCGCGGGCCATGGCGACGGCGCGGGCGGCCAGCGCCTCGACGTCCGAGCCGAGCGTTGCCGAGATGGTGGCATTGCGGTCGCCGACGAACACCCGCAGGCCGAAATCGTCGTTTTCGGCGTGTTCGATCTTCTCGACCTTGCCCTTGAGGACGCTGGCCACCTGGTTGACGGAGCGGACGGCGACGGCGTCGGCGGCATCCGCACCGGCGGCGCGCGCCGCTTCGACAAGGCGGGCAGCCTGTCCGGTCAGTTGGTCGAGGTCGACGAGATCGCTCATGCGGGTATCCGATCGGTTCCGGGAGTTCTGTGTTTAGGGCTGGGGGTGTCGGCCGACAAGCCTTGAGGGCGCCGTCCTGCTACAGAATTGCGGCAACTCCTTGCCGGCCTTCACCGTAAGGCTATCTCGCCCGCTCCCCGAGCCTGTCGGTCAAGCAATTGATGCGCAAGCTTATTATCGCCAGAATCGATCTGGAAAGCGTCGCTTGGCTCTGGTGCTGCCGTCAAGGAAGATTGACCGTCCGTTGACGCCGTGCCGCGATTTGGCGCTTCAGATTCCGCTAACCCTCTCAAAAATCGAGAAAAAGTTTACCCAATCCCTTAAGCCGCCGGGGATGACGGCAGTCCTATGCTTCCCATGGTTTCGGGACCGGACGCGAAAAAAGACGTCCGGCTCGACAGGGATAGTCAAAAGATTGCGAGTGAGGCGAAGAGCATGACGGGAGCCACTCCCCTGAGCCTGAAGACGGCGCTTAGGCTCGATCCGGGGCATCTGCCGGCCAAGTGGTGTGTCAATGTCGGACCGGCCGGCCGGCCGGTCCAGGAAGCCGCCATCTACATGGACGACGACGGCGTCGTCGTCCGGCGCCAGCTGTCGGGGCTGCCGCTGACGCTGACCCTGCCGTTTGCGGCTTTCGAGGGCGTGTCGGTCAGGATCGAGCCGAATGCTGCCGGCGATCTCGTCGCCCATGTCGAACTGCACCATCGCGATCCGGCCTTGTCCATTCCGCTCACCGTGACGCGGGATATGGAGGCTGCCGCCGCCGACTGGCAGGGTTGGTCGAACCGGCTTGATCTGCCGATGCTGCTGGTGACCACGTCGGGCATTATCGAGCAGGTTGGCTCCAGGGCGACCGTCCCGGTGGGCGAACCGGCTCCGCGCCGCCGTCACGCCGCCATGACCGACCGCCGGCCACGCTTCCTGGTCCGCCGCAAGATGGGCGCCGCTGGCGACATGCCGGTGCTGCGCGACTGGCGCGAGATCATCAGCTACGAGTGAGCAGAGCAGACAGAAAGATTTATTGTAGCCGGCTTCCGTCGATCGGGGGCCGGCTACATGCCTTTCAGGAGGCCATCGACGACGAGGCCGGCCGTCAGGATCAAGCCGGCGTCGCGGTTGGATTTGAACAACCTCAGGCAAAGCACGCCGTCATCGGCGTCGAATTTCTCAATCTGCCAGGCGAGATGGCGGGCAAAGCCGGCTAGGCCGACAAAGGCGACGATCTTCGCGTCGGCGAGATAGAAGGCGACCCCCAGCAACAGTACGGTGGCGCCGTAGCAGACGGTGAGCAGCTTCGGCGTCGATTGCGCAAAATAGCGGGCCGTCGAGCCGAGGTCGATCAGCGCATCGTCCTCGCGATCCTGATGGGCGTAGATGGTGTCGTAGGCAAAGGTCCAGAGGATGGCCGCGACATAGACGAGGACGGCTGGTGCGTCGAGCCGTCCGAACACTGTGCTCCAGCCCATCAGGGCGCCCCAGGAGAAGGACAGGCCAAGCACCACCTGGGGAAAGTGGGTGATGCGCTTCATGAACGGGTAGATGGCCACCGGCACCAGGGAACAGAGGCCGAGGACAATCGAGAAGCGGTCGAACTGGAGGAGCACCAGAAGACCGACCAGAGCCTGCAGCGTAAGAAAGACGGTGGCGGCGGCCCGGCTGACCCGACCCGACGGGATCGGCCGCGTCCGCGTTCTCGCCACGGCCGCGTCGATGTCGCGGTCGACGATGTCGTTATAGGTACAACCGGCGCCGCGCATGGCGACGGCGCCGATGAAGAACAAGAGCGCGTACCAGGGTGAGGGAACGGCATGGCCGGCCGCCCCGCTAGCCAGCGCCAACGACCACCAGCATGGCAGGAGCAGCAGCCACCAGCCGATCGGCCGGTCAAGCCGGGCGAGCTGCGCATAGGGCTTGAGAGCGGCCGGCAGCAGGCGATCGACCCAGTTGCCGCGCTTGGCGTCGGGAATGACGATATCTTCGGAATCAGGCGGTGTCATGAGAGGAGCTTAGCCTTCTGCTGGCCGGCGCGCGACAGCATCCTTGGCCGTTTCGACTGACTTTGCGACCGTCCGGCCTTTCGCTGTCGGACGCGTCATGGTAAGGCGCCCCGCATCGGCTCGATGATGCGAAAGACCTCAAGATGCACGTGCTCCTTATCGGTTCCGGCGGACGCGAACACGCCATCGCCACTGCTCTTCGCCGTTCGCCGAAGCTGACGCGCCTGTCCTGTGCGCCCGGCAACGCCGGCATCGCCACCTTGGCCGAGATCGCCAGCATCGATATCGCCGAC
Source organism: Pseudomonadota bacterium (assembly GCA_018262575.1). GTDB lineage: Bacteria > Pseudomonadota > Alphaproteobacteria > Rhizobiales > Pleomorphomonadaceae > Pleomorphomonas. The sequence continues at coordinate 14,934 of JAGSYU010000054.1, forward strand.
CACGCGGCCGTGGTCGCCTTCTGCAAGGCGGAAAGCGTGGACTTCGTGGTCATCGGACCGGAAGCGCCGCTGGTTGCCGGCCTGGTCGACGATCTCTCGGCCTCCGGCATCAAGGCTTTCGGACCGAAAAAGGAGCCGGCCCGGCTCGAGGGGTCCAAAGCCTTCACCAAGGAACTCTGCACCGAGGCGGGTATCCCGACGGCCGCCTACGGCCGCTTCTCCGACGCCGAGGCGGCTCGTGCCTATGTCGTCGCGCGCGGCGCGCCGATCGTCGTCAAGGCCGACGGTCTCGCCGCCGGCAAGGGCGTGGTCGTGGCATCCAGCGTCGACGAGGCGCTCGCTGCCGTCGACGCCTGCTTTTCGGGTGCCTTCGGAGCGGCCGGCGCCGAGGTGGTGATCGAGGACTGTCTAATCGGCGAGGAGGCGAGCTTCTTTGCCATCACCGATGGCATCGACGTGCTGCCGCTTGCCGCCGCTCAGGACCACAAGCGGGTAGGCGATGGCGACACCGGCCCCAACACCGGTGGCATGGGCGCCTATTCGCCGACGCCGGTGGTCGACGAGGCGATGGAGATGCGCATCATGGAGGAGATCGTCGTGCCGACGGTGCGCTGCCTGGCCAAGCGCGGCACACCCTTCGTCGGCGTGCTGTTCGCCGGCCTGATGATCGAACAGGACGGCCCCAAGCTGATCGAATACAACGTCCGCTTCGGCGATCCCGAGACCGAGGTGTTGTTGCCGCGCCTGAAATCCGATCTTCTCGAGCTGATGCTGGCCTCTGCCGAAGGGCGCCTGTCGGGCAACATCGCCAATTTCGACGAGCGCAAGGCGCTGACGGTGGTCATGGCGGCGAACGGCTATCCCGGTGCCTACGCCAAGGGCAGCCGCATCGAAGGGCTTGAAGCGGCTGCCGCGCTGCCGGACGTGTCGGTGTTCCACGCCGGCACGGCTGAAAAAGACGGTGCGATCGTCGCCAACGGCGGCCGCGTGCTGGCCGTCACGGCGCTTGGCGACAGCGTTACCGAGGCGCAGGCGAGGGCTTATGAAGCCGTTGACCGTATCCGTTGGCCAGATGGTTTCTGCCGCCGGGACATCGGCTGGCGTGCGGTCGAGCGGGAAAAAGCGGCCGACTGATCACGCCCGGCCGCTCACCGGCGACAGAGCGGCGAGGTCGACGCCCAGCGTGGCGAGCGCCCGGCGGTAGCGATCGCCGTCGGCGGCGGAAAAGATGATGTCCGGGTCCGAGTCGGTGGTGAGCCAGCCGTTGGCCAGGATCTCGCCCTCGAGCTGGCCGGGTGCCCAGCCGGCATAGCCGAGCGTCAGAAGCGAGTGTTCCGGGCCGTTCCCTTCGGCGATCGCCTTCAGGATTTCCACCGTCGCGGTCAGGGACAAATCCTCGGAAATCGGCAGCGTCGACGCGTCCAGATGGAAGTCGGATGTATGCAGCACGAAGCCGCGACCGGTGTCGACGGGCCCGCCCTGGTGAACTCGCATCGCTCGCGCTTCTGAAGGCAGGCGGATGCGCTTCTCGTCGGGAATGATCTCGAGCTGGACCAAAAGGTCAGGGAACGACAGGTGGTCGAGCGGCTTGTTGATGACGAGCCCCATCGCCCCTTCCGCCGAATGGGCGCACATGTAGATCACCGAGCGGCCGAAATCGCCATCGTCAAGCGCTGGCATGGCGATCAGGAACTTGCCGTCGAGATAGGCTGCCTTGTCTGCCATGGCTCATCCAAGGGTTCGCGGGTCTCCAATTGACCAATATGAACCGCCATGGCGATTATTCAAGGCGTGAAAGCGAGGAGGGGAGGCAGCACGCGCTGCCGTCCCCCAAAGCGCGGGTCCAATGCGATGTCAGGCGGCTTTCAGCGTTGACAGAAACTCATCCATCGCCCGGCGAAGCTCGCCTGCCTGTGTGCCGAGATCGTCGGCGGCCGACAGCACGGTGGCCGACACGGTGCTGGTCTGCTGCGACGCTTGCCGGATGCCCTCGACGTTTTCCGACACGGCGGCGGTGCCGCGTGCCGCCTCGCTGACATTGTGAGCGATCTCGCTCGCCGCGCCGGCTTGCTGATCGACGGCAGTGGCAATGGCGCCGGATATCTCGGTCAGTCGGTAGATGATCTCGGTGATCGCATCGATCGACGTGGCGGAGGCGCTGGTCGATGTCTGGATGCCGCCGATCTGCCGGCCGATCTGCGACGTGGCCTTCGATGTCTGGTCGGCGAGCTGCTTGACCTCGGCGGCGACGACGGCAAAGCCCTTGCCGGCCTCACCGGCCCGCGCCGCCTCGATCGTGGCGTTCAGCGCCAGAAGATTGGTCTGGCTGGCGATGTTGTCGATCAGTTCGACGATGGTGCCGATCTGGGCGGCTGCAGCCTGCAGGCTGCCGATGTTTTCGTGTGTGGTGGCGGTGGTTTCCTTGGCCTCCTTGGTCACCGAACCGGATGTGGCAACGCGGGCGCCGATCTCGGCGATCGACGAGGACAGCTCCTCTGTGGCGCCGGCTACCGTCTGGACGTTGGCGGTTGCCTGGTTGGCAGCGGCGGCGGCCGAGGCAGCCTGCATCGCTGTCTCCTCGGCATTGCCGGTCAAGGTCTCTGCCGAGCTGTGCAGCAGGTCGATGGCGGCGACGACCCGTTCCAGGACGCTGCCGACAGTGGCTTCGAAGGCGGTGGCAGTCGCGTCGCGCAGCCGCTGCCGCTCGGCGGTTTCACTGGCATCACGCTCGGCAGCCTCCCGAGCCAGTTCGCCGACACGGATGGCGTTGGTCTTGAACACTTCCACGGCCGCGGCCATGGCGCCGATCTCGTCCTTGCGGCCGAGGCCGGGAATGTCCACGGAGGTGTCGTTGGCGGCGAGCCGTTCCATGGCGGCGGTCATTGAGGCCATCGGCCGACCGAGCCGGACCCGAGTGATGATGGCCGCGGCGATCGACAGAAGAAGGGTCACGGCGAGCATGGCAATGTTGATGGCGAGCTGCCGCGTGGCCGCCGCCGAGTTGCTGTCGGCCTGCGCCCGAAGAGCGTCGATCGCACCTCCTGCCACGCCACCGACCGCCGACGTCGCCTTGGCACCTGCCTGGCGCCAGTCATCGAACTTGACGCTTGGCGGCTGCCAGGACGTCATTTTCTTGATCTGCTCGTCCTGAAGCTTGCGGAAGTCGCCGGCAAAGAAGGCGGCATCTCCCGCTGCAAAGCTTTGCCTGACGGTATCCGGAATTCCCGGCGAGGCGACCGTGCCGCGCACCAGGTCCCACAACGACTGCGCCTGTTTGAGAGCGGCGGCAACCGGAGCGGCCTCGCCTTCGCGGAACGGGCGCTTCTCGGTGACGGCCGGCAGCATGCCCGTCACCGAGGTGCCGGCGTAGCCGCGAGCGTTCCACGCAAGGGTGCGAACGTTGATCATCGCGGCGAGTTCCGGCGCCATGGCCTGCATGCTGCTCTCGATGGCGCTCGTCGCGCCGTCCATCGCGGCGAGGATGTTGCCTCCCTCGGAAAGATAGGTCTTGCCAAGCGACTTGTCGCGCTCGGCGAGCGGCTTGGCGAGCTCGGAGTCGGCAGCGTTCCGCAGTTGCGCAAGGGCGTCCCGACGCGCCTTGAGGTCGTCGAGCACAGGCTTGAGGGTGGCTTCCTCGAGCGTCTCGATACCGGCGATCGTCGCATCAAGGCCGGCCGAGGTGGCGGTTCGGCGCTCGGAGATGGCCTTGACGGCGTCACCGCTCTGCTCGGGCGGCAGGCCCAGGACGGCAGGCGTGTCGCCGCGCTCAATCCGGAAGCTGGAGACCGCTTCGAACAGGCTGCGCTCGATCTTCGCCAGATTGCGCAGCGTCTCTGCTGTGGTCCATGCCTGATAGGCTGTCCAGGCACCGTTGACGGTCAGTGCCAAAAGGGCGAGGCTAAGCGTCGAAATGACCAAGAGTATCGATTTCTGTATCGACAGGCGCATACCATCCTCGCCGGCTTATAAAAGGTATACCTATCAAGCCCATAAGCCCTTAAGAAACAGAAAACACTGCCCATATTGACAGGATGCTTGTCGTGGTGTTGGCGACGTTTCGCCGCGACAATGTGATCCACGCTTGGGCGGCCTCCATTTTTTCACAGGGCGGCAGACGTGGCGGATGCTATCAAGTCGCCAACACTCCCCCGAACCGAGATGACTGCATTGAAGATATCGGCCTTCCTGCGATTTGCCTTCCTCTTGCCGCTGTTCGGCGGCTTTCTGGCCCCGGCGTCCGCCTTTGAGGCGCCGACGGCAGACGCCCGCCTTGTCGTTGCCGGCGGCATCCAGGATGGCGCTTACCGGGCGGCACTGGAACTCGACCTGCCCGATGGCTGGCACACCTACTGGCGCAACCCGGGGGATGCCGGCATTCCGCCGATTTTCGATGTGGCTCGCAGCGACAACCTCAAGGATTTCACCGTCGCCTATCCCGTGCCGGTCCGCCATATCGATGGCGCCGGCACGTCGATGATCTACGAAGGCCGTATCCTCCTGCCGATCCGCGTCGCGCCGGACCGGTCTGGCAAGCCCGTGACGCTGACCATCCACGTGTTTTATGGTCTCTGCGCCGAGATCTGCGTGCCGGCCGAGGCCGACGTCACAGCCCGCCTTGACCCGGCGGCGCCGGCCGATCCGGTGGCGGGGGCCGACATCGCCGCCTTCGAAGCGCGTGTGCCGGTCAGGTCGGACGACGGTCGCCTCACGGTCGACCGTTCTGGATTCGACGCCAAGACGGCCAGGGGCAGCATTGAGGTGTCGGTCGCCGCCGATGACCGTTTCGTCGACCTGTTCGTCACCGCACCGGCCAAATGGTACGCCGCGCCGCCCGAACCGGCCGGCACCGACGGCGACCGTCGCCGCTTCACCGTCCCTCTGGAAGGACCGTCGGGAACAGCCGGCACAGGCGGCATCGATCTGCGCTTCGTCCTCGTCGAGAAGGACCGCGCCTACGAGATCGTTCGCCACCTCGACGCTGCTGGTAATTAAGTATATTTACCTGTGTTCTGCAGGGATCGAGAAAGGGAAAGATCATGATCAAGGTTGGAGACAAGCTGCCCGCGTTCACCTTCCTGACGCCGACTGCCGACGGCGGCAAGACGGAGATCACCACCGATGACGTGTTCGCCGGCAAGAAGGTGGTGCTGGTGGCGGTGCCTGGCGCGTTCACGCCGACCTGCTCGAAGAACCACATCCCCGGCTTCATCCAGAAGTTCGGCGAGATCAAAGCCAAGGGCGTCGACACCATCGCCGTGACGGCCGTCAACGACGCCTATGTGTTGGGTGCCTGGCGCGACGCGCTCGGCGCCGGCGACAAGATCATCTTCCTCGCCGACGGATCGGCGGCCTTCGCCAAGGCGGTCGGTCTGGCCCTTGACCCCTCGCCAAGCATGGGCGTGCGCTCCAACCGCTACGCAGCGATCATCGAGGATGGCGTCGTGACGGAATTGCAGGTCGAGGAGAAAGCCAGCGAAGCCACCTGTTCCGCTGCGCCCAGCATCCTCGAAAAGCTCTGAGACTTACTCAGACCACCACTTCGATGGTCCGGCCGGCGTGGACTACGGCGTCGGTCGCCTCCATCCGGTCGCCGTCGATCTGCATGCGGATGCCGTCACCGGAAAAGCGCACCTCGGTCACCGCCCGGTCCTGCACCGCTGCAAGCCTGTCAAGGCGGCCGATGGCGAGGGCGGCGGCGGCGCGCAGAAGGGTCATCGGCCGGTCGTCGGCGAGCGTCACCAGGCGCAACCCCGGCGCAGTGGCATGGGTGTGGCGCGTGATGGCGAGCGGACCGCCGTAAAAGCGCGCCGTCGTCACCACGGCGATCCGGCAGCGGATGGTCTCTCCGTCGGCTGTGACGGTGACGTCACGCCCGCCCTGAGCAAGGGCCAGCGTCAGGCCGCGCCACCCGTAGGCGAGCTTGCCCCACCGCCGCTTGAATGGGCCGTCGACCGCGTGGACGATGTCGGCGTCGAAGCCGGCCGATACCATCAGCGCGAACGGCCGCTCTCCCGCCGTCCCGAGATACAGCGGCGCCTTGCGGTCCGCTGCGATGCGCTCGGCGAGTTTTTCGGGCGAAAACGGCAGACCGAGTTCATGCGCCAGCACGTTGGCCGTCCCAAACGGCAGGATGGAGAGAGCGGGCCGATCGTCGCCACGCCGGACAATGCCGGTGATCGCCTCGTTGATCGAGCCATCGCCACCGCCGACCACCAGCGTGCGGACCGACGGCGGCAAAGCGGCGGCGATGTCGACGAGTTCACCGGAATGCCGGGTCAACCGGAGTTCGGATCTGAGGCCAAGCCGATCGAGATGCTCGGCGAGGCGCATCAGGCGCCGGTGGCTGAAATGGCCGGCCACCGGGTTGGCGACGATCAGGATCGGCGCCGGATCATGCGGCATCGCCGTCTCCCACAGGCGCCGGCCTGTAGCCCGGCTTGAACGGTGCCATGCCCAGGCGGGCGAGTTCGTCGGCCCGCTCGTTCATGTCATGGCCGGCGTGACCCTTTACCCAGTGCCAGTCGACGTTGTGGGGCTCGCGCGCCGCCTCGAGTCGCTGCCACAGGTCGGCGTTCTTCACCGGCTTTTTGTCGGCGGTCTTCCAGCCGTTCTTCTTCCAGCCGAAGATCCAGCCGGTGATGCCGCCCTTCACATACTGGCTGTCGGTGTACAGATCGACGGCGCAGGACCGCGTCAATGCCTCGAGCGCCGCGCAGGCGGCCGTCAGCTCCATGCGGTTGTTGGTGGTCAGCTGTTCGCCACCACAGAGTTCCCGGCTCTTGTCGCCGTAGACGAGGATCGCTCCCCAGCCGCCGGGGCCGGGGTTTCCCGAACAGGCACCGTCGGTATAGACGGTGACGCGCTTTTCCTCGCTCATGCGCCGGTTCCGACAGGCTCGAGGCCATAGGCGGTCGCACTCGTCGCCGTGCGGTGGAAGCGCAGCTTCCTGTAGTATTCGAGCGGGTCCTTCTTGCGGACCATCGCACCGGGCGGCGTCATCAGCCAGTCGTACAGGCGGGTAAGCAGGAAGCGCAACGCCGAGCCGCGGCAGAGCACCGGCAGCGCCGCGATCTCGGCATCCGTCAGTGGCCGGCCGGCCGTATAGCCCGCCAGCATGGCGCGCCCCTTGGTGATGTTGAAAGCGCCGTCCGGCTCGAAGCACCAGGCATTGAGGCAAATGGCGAGGTCATAGGCGAGGAAGTCGTTGCAGGCGAAGTAGAAGTCGATGAGGCCGGACAGCTGGCCTTTCAGGAAAAAGACGTTGTCGGGAAACAGGTCGGCGTGGATGACGCCTTCCGGCAAGCCTTTCGGCCAGTGCGTCTTGATGAAGGACAGCTCGGCCTCGATCTCGCCGCCAAGCCCGGCGAGCACCTCGTCGGCGCGGTCGGCGCTGCCGGCATACAGCGGCGGCCAGC
>JAGSYU010000055.1 GCA_018262575.1 Pseudomonadota bacterium
GCCGCCATCGTCGTGCCGGAGTACGAAGGATCGGACAAATTCAAAGTTCTGCCGTTCCCCCTCGTTTCAGCGTCGTATGGCGACTGGCTCCATCTCGATGCCAAGGGCCTGACGGCGGACTTATACACGAGCAACGGATTTCGCTTCGGCGTGAGAGGCGGGTATGAGATGGGGCGTAAGGAAGACGACTCCGATTATCTCGCGGGCCTTGGCGACATCGACATGGGTGGTGTCATCGGTGGCGTCGCGAGTTACGAAACCGGGCCGTTCAAGATTTACGCCGAAATCGACAAGACGCTCGGTAGCAGCGATGGCCTTACCGGCACTCTGGGGGCGTCGGCATCCCACAAATATGACCGCTTCATCTTCTCGGCCGATACGTCCGCGACGTTCGCCGACGACAACTACATGCAAGCTTATTTCGGCGTGAATGCCAGCCAGTCGGCGCGGTCCGGCCTTGCCCAGTATGATGCGAAGGCTGGATTGAAGCGCGTCGATGTGAAGGCGTCCGTCACCTATATGATCACCGAGAACTGGTCGGTGACAGGCGCCGCCGGCGCGGGTCTTCTGATGGGAGACGCCAAGGACAGCCCGGTCGTCAAGGACAAAGTCCAACCCTTCGCAATGATGGGTTTGGCGTATCGATTCTAGATGCCCGTCCCACTAGGGTTTCGAGTCAGGCTCCAGCACTGGGCAAGAAGCCATACAGAGCGTCTGAGCTTACGCACTGTTGGTTTCCGCAGCTCACACTGGCAGCCTGGCGTCATCACGACGACGGCGCTGTCTGGGCCGATAAGGCAACTGACCGACCCGCTTTCAGGACCTGATTTTGAGCCGGAGGTTTGCAGCCTCATCGAGGCGACGTAGGCGATTTGATCCACTCGCAATATCTCTGAAAGATATCTGCTTCGTTGCGCGTGAGCGTGAGCGACGACTTTTGGCACGTAACGGGATTTGTCCGAAGTTGGTCTGCCCCCTCTCGAACAGCCCCTTCCAAAAGCGGCGCACAAACCGCTTCAACCACTGCCTCGGTTGTTCAGCATCCCCATCATCACTTGCGATTTTTGCCGGAAGCGGAAGGGAGTAAACAATGATCCGGATAGCCGCTGTGGTCGCCCTGCACACCATCAATACGTGCCTCGTAACCCAACCCGCAGGTGCTGTCACCCCGAGCTTCGACTGTGACGTGATTCATTCCAAGGTCGAGAAGCTGATTTGCGGAAACGACACCCTCGCCACTCTCGACATGAGCCTTGCGACGCGCTTCGCCAGAGTACTAGCCCATGCAAGCGCAGACGGGGTAGCGGGCTTGCGTGCCGACCAGCGCACTTGGCGTATAGGCATGCTGAGATGCGCCGAAGCCGAACAACCCCTCGTCTGTACAGGCGACGCCTACCGCAGGCGTCTTGATGAACTCCAGCAGCCCCTTGTCGAAGACGAACGTCCGAAGTTTGCCGATCCGAATCAATAACTTGGGAAGGAACGACCTGAGAAGCGCTCTCCCCTGAGGCGGGCCGCGGTTGTGATCATCAGTCCATGATGGATCGTGCCGGTTTGGTGGGCGCGTGTGCGCCACGCAAAACGCGCGCCTAGGGCTGGTGTTCCTTCCAACGCCGATGCTGCTCTCGGAGCGCTGCCTCGATGGTGGCAAGCTGGCGTTCGTAATCCAGTTCACCGGTGCTTTTGGCGGCCACCTCGGCAGAAGCGATGACCAGGCGCCATGCATCATATTCGTGAAACGGGTTGAGTCCGATGACGTTGCCATGGGTGAGATCGCTGGGTGCCGGGGCCGACAAGAGCTTGGCGAACTCTGAGATGGCAGTGTTCATATCCCAATTGGAAACGAACAGCACCAGCGCGCATAGGGCAAGCAATGCCGTTGGCGCGCCTTTCCATCGATAGATTTCGGACTGCCGCTTGCCGAAATCGATGCCCCCGTTCGCGGCAACGAAGGTGCAAAGCGAGATCGCGGCCTCGTAGTACGGCTTGAGCTTGGTGACGTCGAACACCTCGCGCCCATGATTTTTCTGGGCGAGTTCGTTCGCTTGCCGCCACGTCGCGTCCTCGAACGGTAGCAATCCGCCCTTCACCAGCTCGAACATATGAAAGTGCTCTTCGGTGAACTGCTTTTTTGCGGCGGCTTTCCAGTCGAAAGCGGGCATTTCTGCTTGGGATGGGTGGAACTGCCAGCGCAGGTAGTGGGGATGGCGCTGAAGTGCTTGGGCCCAAGAGATAGCCTCCAACGGCATCGATATCGTGAAGCGGGTGGCGGATTTAAGATCGAAGAACCACTGTCGCATGTCCCGGATACGACCTTGGTCAAATATGCCTTGCTCGATGCCCTTGCATACCAGGAGCCGTATGGCTCTTGTTTCGGCGGTTTTTTCCGATCCGAAGTTGAGGAGGCTATCTTGGGTCGGACGAGTTTCTTCGTTCCCGTGGAATTCGCAGAATGGATGGTGGGCATCGCCGCCATTAGGATCGACAAATCTGAAGTGGGCTTGCCGGAGGATTGCCTTGGATGCTCGCGACTTTGCGGGCCGTACGATGTGAGCGCCGAATTTGCCGCAGGATGGGCATTGAACGTCTGCGCGGATCGCATCGCTGAATATGCTGAGAAGTTCGGCCCCATCGCGGTCCTGCGTCGGCTGTGTGCCGGTCATCAGGATCGCGAGTTGGTCGACATCGAGTTCGCGCTCGAACCTCACGGAAAATGCAGTTGCTGGCATTTACTCCCCCGAGCGCATTGATTCGTCTATGCGAGACCACAGAACACTACCGGAGACATCGGCAAAAGCCGGATCGAGGAAGGCGGTGCGCGGAATCGGCCCGACCTGGCGCGCGATCGCCGGCGAGGCTTGAACGTTCGGAAACCGGCAGCAGGCTGCGGCCAGCGTCGAGGAGGGCGCAGTCAAGATACATTTCTCAAAAACGGTCGTCGACGCAGTCATAAGACTGATGGTTGGCAAAACACTCCGGGCTTTTGCCCATGACAGCCTTTTCCTGCACGGCCTTGGCATCATGACCGATTGCAGTCGAATCATGTGTGACAGGGACTTTCGGCGGTCCCACAAACGATGCGCACTGAAGTTGCCTTCGAGCAACACTCGTGCACTAATTCTCATAGTATACATCGCCGATTCCGCGCCACACTTTACTCCCTTGCGCTTCCACCACGCTTCCACGAGCGTTTTCGCTCCCAGATTTTGAACAACAAAAAACCCGTTAAGTCATTGACTTAACGGGTCATTTTTGGTTGCGGGGGCAGGATTTGAACCTGCGGCCTTCAGGTTATGAGCCTGACGAGCTACCGGGCTGCTCCACCCCGCGTCAAGCGCCGTTTTTTGCGGCGACGGCCGGTATATAGCGACTTGCCGGAGAAAGGGAAACCCCTTGCCGGCTTTTTTTTGGTGATTTGCATCGGGAGGCACGAATTACCCGCGAGATGGCGGTGAAAAGCGCTGTTTTCCGCGGTTTTCACGTAGGAACAAAAGCGAGGGGCCGCAGGTCAATCCAGCATGAAAGTCAGGCGGTGGCGCCTTGTGTCGCCGGCGCAGCAGCCATGACCGGCGGCGGCAGTGCGTCGGGGCGCGACCGCAGGATTCTGTTCGATCACCCTGGGGTCAAATCGAGCCATCGTCAGTCTGCCCGCGGTATTCCGGCGCAAAAGCAAAGCTCGCACTTCCGACAACGGACGCGTCTCAATCCTCTTCAATAATCTCGGGGCAGCCGTTGGCGACCACAGCTCGCAGCGCCGACCCGATCTCGTCGGCAATCGAGCCGGGCCCGGCAATGCGGCCGGCCTCGCCGTGCATCCAGGCGGCGAGCGCCGCCGCCTCGAAGGCGGGCCGACCGGCAGCCAGCAGGCCGCCGATGATGCCGGCCAGCACGTCACCCGAGCCGGCGGTGGCGAGCGCCGCCGTGGCGTTCTCGTTGATGGCGGCGCGGCCGTCGGGATGAGCTATTACCGTATCGGGTCCCTTGAGCAGCACAACGGCGCCGGACCGCGCCGCCGCCGCGCGGGCGCGGTCGAGCTTCGAGCCGCCGATATCAGGAAAGAGCCGACCAAACTCGCCCTCGTGCGGCGTCAGGACCACCCCGGCCTTGCGCGCCTTTACAAGAGCGAAGGCCTCGTCGCGGCGGCGAGAGGCCTGGGTGATGGCGTCGGCGTCGAGCACCAGTGCGACGTCGCCCTCAAGCGCGGCGCGGATGGCCGGCCAGACGTCATCGCCAAGGCCGAGCCCTGGTCCCAGCACTGCCGCCCGAAGGCGCGGCTCGCCAAGGAGTTCGGCGAGGGCCGTCATGTCGGCCGCCGGCCTGACGACGAAGGCGGCGCGCCAGGCGGCAACGGTTGTGACGGCGTCCGGCGGCGTCGCCACGGTGACGATTCCAGCTCCCGCCCGGAGCGTCGCCTCGGCGGCGAGGCGAGCGGCACCACAGGATATAAGCGGTCCCGAGGCGACGAGCGCCGCGCCGCGGCTGTACTTGTGGCTGTCGACAGCCGCCCCCGGCCAGCAGCCAGCCCAGAGCGCCGGGCCGTTGGCGGCGGTCATGGGTGCGATATCAGCCAGTACCTCCGGATCGATGCCGATCTGCGCGAGACGCAGCCGGCCACAATGGGTGCGCCCGGGGAGCAGCAGGTGGCCGGGCTTGCGGCGAAAGAACGTGACGGTCTCGTCGGCGATGATCGCCGCGCCCCGGACCTCGCCGGTGCGACCGTCGATGCCACTCGGCAAGTCAACGGCATAGACGCGCGCGCCGTCGGCCCGAGCGGCGTTGACGGCGGCGATCAGCTCGGCATCGCGTCCGGAAACGTCACGGCTGAGGCCGGCGCCATACAGCGCATCGACGATCACCGTCGCGCGGTCGAAAAGGTCGGGCGTCGCCGGCATGGTCTCGCCGCGCCAGGCTCGTTCGGCGCCAGCGGCATCGCCCTTGAGGTCGCGGGGTGTCATGCCGTCCGGCAGGGCAAGTGCTACACGCACCACAAATCCGCGCTGCTTGAGGACACGGGCGATGACGAAGCCGTCGCCGCCGTTGTTGCCCATGCCGCACAGCACGACGGCGCGGGTGCCCTGACTGAAGCGGGCGCAGATGACGTCGGCGACGACATAGCCGGCGCTCTCCATCAGCCGCTCGCCGGGAATGCCGCCGCCGATGGTCAGCGCATCGGCTCGCCCCATCTCGGCCGGGGTCAACAGAAGTTCACCACGCATCCGGTTTTCTCCCTCGCCTTGTTCACCTTAGTACCCACCCGCCTTTTTCCGTCTACACCCTTGTGCGGACAGCAACAAATTCTCCGTCGAGGTATCGCCCCTGCCATCTTCGCGGCAATCGCGAACCTCTGAAGAATCCCGTAACGAGCCGGCGTTTTGCCTAATCAGCGTCCATTTGCCCAACTTTTAGGCCACATCCTTGGGCATTTCCCGATATCTTTCATGCCTCAGGGCTGGCGATCGCCTCATTTTTCGCCAGGAACCGCGGCACCGTCGAACTGGCACGTCGAATGCTTGAGTGGCTGCGTCTCGGTCAGCGCAGGGTGAAAATCACCTCGCGCGGGCGCCATGAGCAACGGAGACAAGGGGTCGATGAAGAAAATCGAGGCTATCATAAAGCCCTTCAAGCTGGACGAGGTGAAGGAGGCTCTGCAGGAAGTGGGGCTTCAGGGCATCACCGTGACCGAAGCCAAGGGCTTTGGCCGGCAGAAAGGCCATACCGAGCTCTACCGGGGCGCCGAATATGTCGTCGACTTCCTGCCGAAGGTGAAAATCGAGGTCGTCATGACCGACGATATGGTCGCCAAGGCCGTCGACGCGATCCGCAACGCGGCGCAGACCGGCCGCATCGGCGACGGCAAGATCTTCGTGTCGCCGGTCGAGGACGCCATCCGCATCCGCACTGGTGAATCCGGCAACGACGCTATCTGACGCGGCGCCCGGAGTTCCGGGCCGCCAGTCATGACAATCCAGAGAAATTGGGGTGCGCCGGTCAATCCTACGCTTGGCCGTGAAGCGCCCCGCAGGACCAGAAAACCCGAAAGGAAGGGCAAATGACCACTGGTGTTGACGTTCTGAAAATGATCAAGGACAACGACGTCAAGTACGTTGACCTGCGCTTTACCGACCCGCGCGGCAAGTGGCAGCATGTGACGTTCGACATCGGCCTCGTCGATGAGGACATGCTCGAAAACGGCACCGCCTTCGACGGCTCGTCGATCGCCGGCTGGAAAGCCATCAACGAATCCGACATGACGCTGATCCTCGATCCGGAATCGGCCTTCATCGATCCGTTCTTCGCTCAGACCACGCTGGTCATCGTCTGCGACATCGTCGACCCCGCCTCGGGTCAGTCCTATAACCGCGACCCGCGCTCGATCGCCAAGAAGGCCGAGTCCTACGTCGCCTCGCTCGGCATCGGCGACACCGTGTTCTTCGGCCCGGAAGCCGAGTTCTTCGTGTTCGACGACGTCCGCTTCTCGGCGACGCCCTACAACACCGGCTTCAAGCTGGACATGGTCGAGCTGCCGACCAACGGCGACACCGAATACGAATCGGGTAACCTCGGCCACCGCGTCCGCACCAAGGGCGGTTATTTCCCGGTGCCGCCGATCGACAGCCTGCAAGACATGCGTTCGGAGATGCTCACGGCCATGGCCGAGATGGGCGTCGTCGTCGAGAAGCACCACCACGAGGTGGCGTCTGCCCAGCATGAGCTCGGCATGAAGTTCTCGACGCTGACCCGCATGGCCGACCACCTGCAGATCTACAAGTATGCGATCCATCAGGTCGCCCACGCCTACGGCAAGACGGCGACGTTCATGCCGAAGCCGGTGTTCGGCGACAACGGTTCGGGCATGCACGTTCACCAGTCGATCTGGAAGGACGGCAAGCCGGTGTTCGCGGGCAACCAGTACAACGACCTCAGCGAAACCTGCCTTTACTACATCGGCGGCATCCTGAAGCACGCCAAGGCCATCAACGCCTTCTCCAACCCGTCGACCAACAGCTACAAGCGTCTGGTCCCGGGCTACGAAGCGCCGGTGCTGCTCGCCTACTCGGCTCGTAACCGTTCGGCTTCCTGCCGCATCCCCTACACCACCAACCCCAAGGCCAAGCGCGTCGAGACCCGCTTCCCGGACCCGGCGGCCAACCCCTATCTCTGCTTCGCCGCCCTGCTGATGGCCGGCCTCGATGGCGTCAAGAACAAGATCCATCCCGGCGATGCCATGGACAAGAACCTCTACGACTTGCCGCCTGAGGAACTGAAGTCCATCCCGACCGTTGCCGGTTCGCTGCGCGAGGCCCTTGCCTCGCTCGATGCCGACCGCGACTTCCTGAAGGCCGGCGGCGTGTTCGATGACGATTTCATCGACAGCTGGATCGACCTGAAGATGGAAGAGAACATGCGCTACGAGATGACGCCGCATCCGATCGAGTTCGACATGTACTACTCGGTCTGAGGCACGCCCTCGAACAAGCCGGGCGCCAGAGTGGCGCCCGGTCCCGACAAGCCGCCCCGCCGCAAGGCCGGGCGGCTTTTTTTTGTTCTGCCACGTCGCCACCGAGGATAGCGATCCACCATCGGCTTTGCGCCGAGCCGTTGCGCGCCTATGATCGTCCGACCTCAGACGGGAGACCAGCCCATGTTCGACAAGCCCCCCATCGGTCCGTCGACGCGGCTTTGCATGTCGCTGGCCGCCCGGCCGGGAACGTTCGGCTCGCGCTTTCACAACCGACTCTACGAGCTGCTTGGGCTCGACTATGTCTACAAGGCCTTCACCACCAAAGACCTGCCGGCGGCGATCGGTGGCGTCCGGGCGCTTGGCATCCGCGGCTGTGCCATCTCCATGCCGTTCAAGGAGGCGGTGATCCCGCTGCTCGACCATATCGAAGGCTCGGCGGCGGCCATCGACAGCGTCAACACCATCGTCAACGACGACGGCTGGATGACCGGCTACAACACCGACTACAGCGCCGTACTTGAGCTTCTCGATCGCGCCGAGATCGCGCCGTCGACGCCTTTCCTGCTCGCCGGCTCCGGCGGCATGGCCAAGGCGGTCGTGGCGGCGTTGCGCAATCGCGGTCACCGTTCCGGCGTCATCGTCGCCCGCAATGGCATCACGGGCCAGGCGCTCGCCAACCTCTATGGCTTTGCCTGGGCCGAGACGTCCGAGGGACTGACAGCGCCGCTGATCATCAATGCCACACCGGTCGGCATGGCTGGCGGCGCTGAGGCGGAGACTTTGGCTTTTCCACCAACAGCGATCGAAGCGGCGGAAACGGTCTTCGACGTGGTGGCGACCCCCATCGAGACACCGCTGATGCAGGCTGCGGAGAAGGCCGGCCGCAAGCGCATTTCGGGTGCCGACGTCGCCGTGCTGCAGGCGCTTGAACAGTTCGTCCTCTACACCGGCATCCACCCCAGCGAGGAGCAGGTGAAGGACGCCGCCACCGTCGCGCGGGGCGGTTAGGCGTCAGGCAGGAATGGCCGCCCGGTCCGCCTCGATCAGACGAAACATGACGGTCGAAATCGCGCCGGCCACAACCAAGACAAAACTGGTGAGAAAGTCATTGATGACGAGGGCGACAAGGCTCTGCCCCACGGTACCGGCGAGCCCGGTAAGGTAGAGAACCGCCGCGCCCGGCAGGATGACTGCGGCGATGACCAGACCGCAAACGACCCCATAGACGAGCATGAGCCCCAGAATCTCCAGCCGGTGCCCCTTCGTCATCGTCCAGCTCGCGCCGAGGCTATCGAATACGCCCGCCCTCCGGATCACCAGCGCCGGTGTTGCCAGCGAGAAGGCGACCGCCGCAAACAGGCCGGGGGCGATCAACATCAGGAGCCCGAAGGTTATGACCAAGCTCAGCAGGGTCGACAAACCAAGGTAGGGCCAGAACCGGGAAAGACCGGCGCGCAGCGCCACGATGGCCTGTACCGGCGTTCCACTGAGCCGCATGTCGGCGGCGTGAACAGCGGCGCAGTGGACAAAACACGTTGCCACGAACACGGCGACAAAGAAGGCGATGGCCATCGGTCGCCCCGCAAGGCTCGGCCCGCCAGACACTCGCTGCAGTGCGACCTGCAAAAGGTCTACGGCAGTGGCAAACAACCCGAAGTTCAGCCAGAGCGAGATCGACTCCTGCCCCAGCACCTTGGGCAGCAGCCGATACACCCGGCCGATGGTGAATTCCTCCGTAGCGCGCATCTCCGCCTCTTGTCCGTCAAGTCCAAGAGCAACAATAGCAGAGATTTTCGCAACCAAAAGGCGAGAGGACGGAGGCGGCACGCATCATTGGAGGATGGTTACCGGCCGGCCTGGCGCGAGGCCCTGAGCCGTCAGCTATAACAGGCCCGCTCCACCTTGCTGATTGCCTTCGACGACCCTTTCAGCGTGAAGGTTGCCGTCGGCAGCACACCGGTCTTGTCGGTGACCGTCAGCGGGCCCGCCGACTTCAGGATGCCGACGAGGGCGCTGTCGCGCCGTGGCGTCGCCGCCATGATGCCATCCATCGCCTCGTAATGGAGCGTGACCTCGGCGCTGAGCGGGCCGCTCGTGAAGACAAAGGCGGCCTGGTAGGTCATGTCGCCGCCGGGCGGAAAATCGTCGCCCACGCTCGGCACCAAGCGCAGACCGATCTTGTCCTCGCCACCGCAGGTAATCAGGAGGAGGTCGTCCGGCCGGCCGGCAGCGCAGACCGAGGCGATCATCGTTGGTCCGCCCTCGTCCGGCTCGACGCCAGCGGTCCAGGCGCCGCACTCGGCAGCCAGCGTCGGCGTCGCCACAATGGCGGCGAGCGCCGCCGCGCAACAGATTTTCATGAATCCCCTCCCCGTCAGGTCGAGACATCTGGCAACCGGATACGGGCGCCGGCAAGCACGACCTTAGGCGTCAGCCATAGCGCCGCGCCGCCTCGACGGCGAGCCCCATGCCGACCGACCCGAACACGTTACCGGTGACGACGCGCGCCTCCGGAACCGCGGCGAGAATCGCGGCGCGCACATGTTCCAGCCGGGTGGAGCCGCCGGTCAGGAACACGGCGTCGATGTCGGCGGCCACGACGCCGGCCGCCGAAAGGCAAGCGCCGACGCGGGCGCCAATACGGCCGGCGAGGTCACCAGTGTGGCGAATAAGGCCGGCGTGGTCGATGCGGGTGGACAGGCCTTTCTCCAGCCAGTCGAAGGGAACGGTGACCGCGCCATGCTCGGCAACGGCGATCTTGGCCGCCTCCACCTCGATGGCGAGGCTGTGGCCACGCTCGTCATCGACCACCCGCATCAGGCGGTGAATGAGATGCGGCTCGGCGGCACGCCTCTCGAGATCGACGAGTTCACGATGAACGCGCGGTTCGTAGAGGCGGTTGATCGCCGACCAGGTGGCAAGGTCATGATAGTAGACCGAGGGCACATCGATCTCGCCACGGGCGAGCCTGGAGCGGAAGCCGAGCAACGGCATCACCGTGCCGAGATTGAGATGCCGGTCGAAATCGGTGCCGCCAATGCGGACGCCGTCGTTGGCGAGCACGTCGGACGCCCGCTCGGCCTTCTTGGCCCGCTCCGGTCCTAGGCGGACGATCGAAAAGTCGGAGGTGCCGCCGCCGATGTCGGCGATCAGGGCCAGCTCCTCATGGGAGAGCTGCTGCTCGTAGTCGAGGCTGGCGGCGATCGGTTCGTACTGGAAAGAGACCTCCTGAAAGCCGAGATCGCGGGCGATGGCATGCAGCGTCGCCTCGGCGAGGCGATCCGCCTCCGCGTTACCGTCGACAAAATGGACTGGTCGGCCGTGGACGAGATGAGTGAGCGGCGCGCCGGCCGCCGCCTCGCTCCGCTTCTTCACCTCCGCCAGATAGCGCTTCAACACGTCGCGAAACTTGACGCGGCTCTTGCCGACCAGCGTCGTCTCTTCCATCAGCGCCGAGCCGAGCACCGATTTCAGCGCCCGCATCAGGCGGCCGTGCTCGCCGCCGACATAGGCGGCGATGGCGGCGCGCCCGACCGAAATGGAGCCATCTTGATGATAAAAGGTGGCGCTTGGCAGCGTCTCTTCGTCGCCTTCAAGGCGCACCATGCCAGCCCGGCCGTCGGTCACGACGCCGAGCGTGGTATTGGACGTGCCGAAATCGAGGCCTGCCGCCGCCATGATCGCTCTCCGAATGAGTGAGGGCGGTTTCCCTAACGCTTCGCGGCGACGATTGCCAGCGGCAAAATCAGGCGAGCAGGAAAACGAGCGCCGTCAGGGCGAGCAGCACCAGCACGGCCGGCAGCGCAAAGACACCGCCCGTGAGCGGCGGCTCGGCAGCCACCTCCTGCAGATGGCGCCGCATGCCGCCAAGGCGATGGCCGGCAATGAAGGCGCGGGTGTGGACGGCTCCGAGTTCTCGGAGCACGGCATCTTGATACTGGTTTCGACGCATGACAAACCACCAATGAACGATCTGGAGCTTGCGGCCAGCGGGGTTAAGAACGCCTCAACGATGCGGGAGGCTCCGGATCGCCGGCCTGCGGGCCGGAACACATGTAGAACAAGATTGGCGCATCCGCTGCCGACGTGGCACACTCCGCGGCGCGCGAATCAGCTCTGCCCGCCGGTGCGGGCGACGGAACGGCCGGCGCTGCCGGCCAACGGACGAAGACGGAACGCATGGAAAAGGACGACCTGTTCGGAACACTCCCTCCGCCAGCCAAAACGGCGACGGCTTCGACTGTGGCGGCGACGCCCGTTCGCGCGCCCAAGGCGGTGCGTGCCCGGGCCGAGGCCGCCATCCCGGCGGAGGCGGTTTATGACGCGTCGACCATCGAGGTCCTCGAAGGGCTCGAACCGGTGCGCCGACGGCCGGGCATGTATATCGGCGGCACCGACGACAAGGCGATGCATCACCTGTTCGCCGAGGTGATCGACAATTCGATGGACGAGGCGGTGGCCGGCCACGCGTCGTGGATCGAGGTGCGGCTCGAGGCCGACGGCTTCCTGATCGTCAACGACAACGGCCGTGGGATTCCGGTCGATCCGCATCCGAAGTTCCCCGGCAAGTCGGCGCTTGAAGTGATCCTCTGCACGCTGCATGCCGGCGGCAAGTTTGACAGCAAGGTCTACGAGACCTCCGGCGGCCTGCATGGCGTCGGCGTCTCGGTGGTCAACGCCCTTTCCGAGTGGCTCGACGTCGAGGTGGCGCGCGGCCGCCAACTCTATAAGCAGAGCTTCTCACGCGGCGTGCCGCAGGGCGGTTTGCAGCGGCTTGGCGAGACCATGAACCGGCGCGGTACCAAGACGCGTTTCAAGCCGGACCCGCAGATCTTCGGGCCAGACGCTCGCTTCGAGCCGGCCCGCATTTTCAAGATGGCGCGCTCGAAGGCCTACCTGTTTGGCGGCATCGAGATCCGCTGGTCCTGCGATCCGTCGCTGGTCGAGGGTTCGAAGACGCCGGCCGAGGCTGTGTTCCGCTTCCCCGGTGGTCTCAAGGACTTCCTGGTCGAGGCGCTGGAGGGCGAAAAGCGGGTCGCCGACGACCTGTTCGCCGGCCGCGTCGGCACCAGCGGTCACGGCACCGTCGAATGGGCCGTGTCGTGGTTCGCCGGTGACGGTTTCATCAACTCCTATTGCAACACCATCCCGACACCGGATGGCGGCACCCACGAGCAGGGCCTGCGCCTGGCGCTGACCCGGTCGCTGAAGGCCTATGGCGAGATGGCCGGCAACAAGCGCGTGGCGCAGGTGATGCCCGAGGATGTGATGACGTCGGCCGGCGCCATGCTGTCGGTCTTCGTGCGCGAGCCGGAATTCGTCGGCCAGACCAAGGACAAGCTCTCTACCGCCGAAGCCACCCGCATCGTCGAGACCGCGGTCAAGGACGCTTTCGACCACTGGCTGACCGCCTCGCCGCAGCAGTCGGGCCGTCTGCTCGACTGGATCGTCGAGCGTGCCGACGAGCGCCTTCGTCGCCGGCAGGAGAAGGACGTGCTCCGCAAGAGCGCCGTGCGCAAGCTGCGCCTGCCCGGCAAGCTCGCCGACTGCACGCAGAACGCCGCGCAGGGGTCCGAACTGTTCATCGTCGAGGGCGACTCGGCCGGTGGCTCGGCCAAGCAGGCGCGCGATCGCGCCAGCCAGGCGGTGATGCCGTTGCGCGGCAAGATCCTCAACGTGGCCAGCGCCGGCCGCGACAAGGTGACAGCCAACCAGTTGCTGTCCGACCTGCTGCAGGCGCTCGGCTGTGGCACCCGCTCGCACTACCACGAGGACGATCTCCGCTATGACAAGGTGATCGTGATGACCGACGCCGACGTCGACGGCGCTCACATCGCTTCGCTGCTCATCACCTTCTTCTACCGCGAGATGCCGCAGCTCATCCGCGGCGGCCACCTCTATCTCGCGGTGCCGCCGCTCTACCGCCTCACCCACGGCGGCAAGACCATCTATGCCCGTGACGACGCCCACCGCGAGGAAATGCTCCGCACCGTCTTCAAGAACAAGAAGCCGGAGATCGGTCGTTTCAAGGGCCTCGGCGAGATGATGCCATCTCAGCTCAAGGAAACCACCATGGACAAGAAGACGCGCACGCTTCTGCGCGTCGTGATGGTGGAAAGCGAGGCGGAACGGACGGCGGATTCGGTGGAACGGCTGATGGGTAACAAGCCGGAAGGCCGCTTCCAATTCATCCAGGAGAATGCCGAGTTCGCTGAAGATCTCGATATCTGACGGTATTTCGACCAGGCAACCGCCTTGGCATGCCGGCACCCGCTGATGACCGCGGCGGGCATGGTGGTGGCTGTGCTTGCGGGCAAGCCAACCGGCGTCGGGCTTGGAAATGGCCGCTTCGCCGATTTCGTCGGGGTCAGCACACCGATCGCCATCCCCTCCTGAGCGCCGACCTTCGCATGCCGCTCTTCAAGCCCATCCAGGAAAGAGTGCGTAGAATTCCGCCGTCGCCAAGAAGATCGGCTGGTTAACTGCCGCCCGCCGATGTGGTGACCACGTTGATCTTGGCGCCCGAAGGGGGCGAAACATGCGCCGAAAGCCTCCGAAGCCGCTTCCACCCCGCAGAAAGTAACAATAAGCGCTCAATTTGGCAGGAATTGATTGACATACCGCCGATTCCACATATGGTCTCCCACCATATCCGGATCGTCCTAAGTCGGTCTGGAAGCGCGCGGATTCGCCTGCCTCAGGGTTCGAATCCCCCCACCCAAGAGACCGCACACCACATGAATTTTTCTGATCTCGGACTGAGCGCCAGCGTCTTGGCGGCCGTTGAAGCGGCCGGCTATACGATTCCGACGCCGATCCAGGCCGAAGCCATTCCGCACGCCGTCGCCGGCCGCGATGTCATCGGCATCGCCCAGACGGGCACCGGCAAAACCGCCGCTTTCGTGCTGCCGATGCTGACGCTCCTTGAGAGTGGCCGCGCCCGCGCCCGCATGCCGCGCACGCTGATCCTCGAGCCGACGCGCGAACTCGCCGCGCAGGTCGAGGAGAATTTCGCCAAGTATTCGATCAACAAAAAGCTGAACATCGCCCTCTTGATCGGTGGCGTGTCCTTCGACGACCAGGAACGCAAGCTCGACCGCGGCGCCGACGTGCTGATCGCCACGCCCGGCCGGCTGCTTGACCATTTCGAGCGCGGCAAGCTGCTGCTGACCGGCGTCGAGATCCTGGTCATCGACGAAGCCGACCGCATGCTCGACATGGGCTTCATCCCGGACATCGAGCGCGTCTGCAAGCTGGTGACCAAGAACCATCAGACCCTGTTCTTCTCGGCCACCATGCCGCCGGAGATCCAGGCGTTGACCGAGAACTTCCTCAATAATCCGGTGCAGGTCGAAGTTGCGAAGCCGGCGACGGCTCCCACAACGGTGGCCCAGCGCCTCGTCGTCTCCGGCTCCGAGGATTTTGAAAAGCGCGAGACGCTGCGCGCCCAGATCGCCGCCGCCGAGGACCTCAAGAACGCCATCGTGTTCTGCAACCGCAAGCGCGACGTGGCGGTGGTGTTCCGCAGCCTCGTCAGGCACGGCTTCAACGTCGGCGCCCTGCACGGCGACATGGACCAGCGGGCCCGCATGGCGACGCTCGACGCCTTCAAGAAAGGCGCTCTGACCCTGCTCGTTGCCTCCGATGTCGCTGCCCGCGGGCTTGACATCCCCGACGTCAGCCACGTCTTCAATTACGACGTCCCCATTCACGCCGAGGACTATGTCCACCGTATCGGCCGGACCGGCCGAGCCGGCCGGTTGGGCACGGCAGTGATGATTGTCACCCAGGATGACGACAAGCACCTGTCTGCCATCGAAAAGCTGATCATCACGGACATCGAATGGATCGGCGATCCGATCGTCTTTGATCCGGAAGCGCGCAAACGGTCGCGCGGCCGCAAGAGTGCCGATGGCAAGGAGCCGCGCCGCTCACGCGCCAAGACGGACGGCGAGGAGGCTCGTACGCCATCGCGTTCGCGCCGCACGCGCCAGACTGCCGCTCCGACCGAGACCGCCGAGGCGGTTGCCGAAGAAGCGCCCCGTCCAAGCCGCACCCGCAGTGCCCGGCCCGAACGTGAGGCGAGACCGGAGCGTGAGGCCCGGCCGGAGCGTGAATCGAGGCCAGAGCGCGAGCCGAGGCCTGAACGCGAGGCAAGGCCAGAGCGCGAGCCAAGACCAGAGCGCGAGCCAAGGCCCGAGAGAGCCGCTGACCGGCCTCAGCCGGTCCGTTCAGGCGAGCGTCCACGCTCTCAGCCCCGTCGCGACACCGATGATGGTCCTACCGTCGTCGGCCTTGGCGACCACGTACCGGCCTTCCTGCTGCGGCCGGTGCGAATTGCCAAGACGGCAAGCTGACCTGACATAGCGACAGTCATTGAGCGGCGGCCGTTTCGGCCGCCGTTTTTGTTTGGCGATGTGGCAAATCGAGGCAGTCAGTCGGAAAAATCCGCCGCCTCGCACCCGACCGGAGGCGGGAAAGCTCGATTTGTACAGGTGGCGTGCACCTTTGCTTAACGCTCAATTCATGCCTGACGTTTATCAACAAGCAAGATATGCGAGGGCCGGTGGGCGGAGAGTATGACACAACGGGAAGAGTTTCTGCGGACGATCGGCTATGGTGAAGCCGCCGTCGCGCAACTGCGGCGCAACGAGAACGCGGCCTATCCCAGAAATTACGAGCTCTGGTACAATTACTGCGCCGGGTTCAACCATGCTCTCAACCGTGCCGTGAACGATATCCTGCGCAGCAAGGGTCAGATCGACACGGCCGAATTGCACGTCATCTATAACGAGTTCATCTCACCCTCCCGCCTCAGCGACCGCATCGAAGACGTCGGCGGCCGCATCTCGGGCGAGATCGACGGTGTCATGGAGGCGGTAAACAAGACGATTACCGCCAATGCCACCTATGCCGGTACTCTGTCCGAGGCTTCGACGAAGCTGGACGATGCACCGAACCTTGCGCGGCTGCGCGGTATCGTTGGTGACCTGCTGGTCGCCACGCAACAGACCGAAAAGGTCAACCGCGATCTTGAAGGACAACTGGCCGATAGCCAGCGGCAGATTGCCGAACTCAAGGAAAGTCTCGACTCCCTGCGCTTTGAGAGCCGCACCGACGAACTGACGACGCTGGCCAACCGGAAGCATTTCGACCAGTCGCTCGAGCGCGCCGTAGCCAACGCCGCCGAGACCGACGGGGTGTTGTCGCTGCTCATTACCGACATCGACAATTTCAAGTCATTCAACGACAGTTTCGGCCATCAAACGGGCGATCAGGTGCTGCGCCTGGTGGCACTATCCGTCAAGCAGGCGATCAAGGCGCATCATCTCGCCTGCCGTTACGGCGGCGAGGAATTCGCCATTATATTGCCGAAGGCGAGCCTGTCGCTGGCAGAGGCGCTGGCAGACCGTATTCGCGTGAGCGTCAAGGAGAAGGAGCTCAAGAAGCGCTCAACCGGCGAAGCGCTCGGCTTCATTACCGTCTCCGTCGGCGTCGCGACCTATCGTGCGGGCGACACGGCCGTTTCGCTGATCGAGCGGGCCGACACGGCCCTTTACCTTGCCAAGCGCTCCGGCCGCAACCGCGTCTGCACGGAAGTGATGCTCACCGCGGAAGAAGAAAGATAGCCTCAGCGCGCGGGGGTGAGCCAGGGCCGGCGGGGGAAGCCGAGCACGCGGCCGGTTTCCTGCAACTGCACCCTGCCATTGGCATCCATCCGAATTTCATAGGTCAGTGTGCCAGTCGCCGCGAGCCGGCGTCCGTCGAGAAGCATACCCGTCGGTCGGCACCAGCGTGGCGCCTCCAGGCTGGACACCACGATCGCCGCGACGGCGCAGTCGTCGCCGAAGGCGAGCGGCCGGTCGACGAGAGAGATCGACGGACGTCCGACCGCCGCCGTCAGAAAGCAGGCCTCGGTGTCGCAGACAGTAGTGCGACCAAGCAAGGGAGCTTCGGCGGGATCAAGTCCCACCGCGGCCATCCAAACATCGAGCGTAAAGCCGTCCTTCCGGCCCAGTTTGTGCCAAGTTCCGCTTTCCTCTCGCACAAGCACCAGCGAGCCATCGCCGGCGACGATCAGCCCGGGCGGTGAGCCGATGCCGACACAGGCGAGGCCGACGACCAGAGGGGCGAGCCCAAGCCAGCGCTTGCGACCGCGCCACAGGCATATCCACAGTCCACCGACGGCAACGGCGAGCATCGTCCAGCCCATAGGCCGACCGTAGAGACCGCCGCCCGGTGTCCAGTCGGCGACGATCTGAGCGACGGCGATCATGGTGTCGATGCCGGCTCCCATGGCGGCCAGCGGCAGACCGTCGAGGCCGAGCGGCATCAACAGCGCGGCGATCAGCGCCGCCGGCATGATCAGGAACGACACCAAGGGCTCGGTGATCAGGTTGGCGATCATACCGAGCGGCGCCAGACGACCGAAATGATAGAGCGCCATCGGCAGTGTGGCGAGACCGGCCACCACCGTCGCCGCCAGCGCGGCCATCGTCCAGAGGACGACCCGGCGCACCACACGGACCAGCAGGCTGACGTCACCGGCGTCCGTCGCTCCCTCCGGCCGGGCTCGCCAGGCTTCCAGCCCGGCCATCAGCGCCACCACGGCAGCGAACGACATCTGCGCGCCCGGCTCCATCACCGCTTCCGGCGACAGCGTCAGCGTGATGAGGGCGGCGACGGCGATCACCCTGAGCGACAGGGCGCGGCGGTCGATCAGGACGGCGAGCAGCGACACCGCCACCATGATCATCGAGCGCTCGGCCGGCACGTCCATGCCGGAGACAACGAAATAGGCAGCCGTACCGAACATGGACAGCGCGGCGGCGATCTTCTTGATCGGCAAGGTCAGCGCCAGCGGTGGTATCAGCGCCAAAAGGAGGCGAATGCCGCCGAACAGGAAGGCGGCGACCAGACTCATGTGCATGCCCGAAATCGACAGCACATGCGAAACGCCAGCGACGCGCATTGCTTCGTTGGTGGCCTCGGATATGCCGGCCCGATCGCCGACGATCAGCGCTGCCGCGATGGCGCCGGTGTCGCCAGGGAGGGCGGTGCGGATGCGCCGGGCCGCCGCCGCCCGCACGGTTTCGATGCCGCTCAACAGGGCAAGCCGGGCATCGGGCTGGGGCGCCTCCGGCCAGGGCTTGACCGCGCCATAGGTGAAGCCACTGGCGCCGACGCCGGCGAACCAGGCGACGCGGGCAAAATCGTAGCCGCCCGGCAGTGGCGGCGGCATGGGCGGGGCGAGACGGGCGAGCATGATGACGGCCTCGCCAGGCGCCGGCACCTTACCGCGCGTCGTCACGCGGACGAAGGGTGGCAGGCCTCCCCGTGGGGGTGGTTCCATCTCCGCCGGCCGAACCAGCAGGCGAGCGGCACCCTTCCCCCGATCCTCGACGGCGACGACATGGCCACGCACGGTCACGGTCCGTTCGAAAGGAAATACCGGATGGGTGGCGAGGCGGGTCATCAGCGCGGCGTGCAGGAAACCGATGCAGGCGAGACCGACGACGATCGCCAAGATTGGCACCGAGGCGGCCCGGCGAATGATCAGCACCAGCGCCGCAAGAGCACCCAGGCCAGCCAGCACCAGATCGACCGTCGACGGCTCGCTCGCCGGGGCGAAATAGAGGGCGGCCCCGACGGCAGCCGCCACCGGCCACCAAAGGAAGCCGCGGCCGTCGTCGAGGTCGCGGGTGAAGGATTTTCCGAGGGCGGACAGGCCACGTCGCCACGCCGGGCCGCCAGTCGGATCGATGGTCGGCCGACGATGCGCGCGAGGCTCGTTACCCGTCTCCGTCCGGACCGTCACAGTCGTCGCCTATTTGAGTTGTTTCCGCCGTCCATGCCGCGATCTTATTTTGCGAAACGCACGGCTTTCCTGTAAGACGCCGTCCACGCAATGGTCCGGCCGGCGACAATCGCCGTCCTTTCCGGGCCGCCCCTGACATTTTCCGGAACTATCGTCGATGTCCACGCCCGTCGTCACGCGTTTTGCGCCGTCCCCCACCGGTTTTCTGCACATCGGAGGCGCCCGAACGGCGCTCTTCAACTGGCTCTATGCCAAGCGGCACGGCGGCAAGATGCTGCTCCGCATCGAGGACACCGACCGCGAACGCTCGACGCAGGCCGCCGTCGACGCGATCATCGACGGGCTCTCATGGCTGGGCCTGACCTGGGAGGGCGAGCCGATCTCCCAGTTCCAGCGCGCCGATCGCCACGCCGAGGTGGCGCGACAGCTCGTCGCCGCCGGCAAGGCTTATTACTGCTACTGCACACCGGACGAGCTCACGGAGATGCGCGAGAGCGCCAAGGCGAATGGCCTGCCGCCGCGCTACGATGGCCGCTGGCGTGACCGCGACCCGTCCGAGGCGCCGGCCGGCGTCAAGCCGTCGGTGCGCATCAAGGCGCCGCAGGACGGCGAGACGGTGGTCGAGGACGCGGTGCAGGGCACCGTCACCTTCCCCAACAAGGACCTCGACGACTTCATCATCCTGCGCTCGGATGGTACGCCCACCTACATGCACGCCGTGGTGGTCGACGACCATGACATGGGCGTCACCCAGATCATTCGCGGCGATGATCACCTCACCAACACGGCGCGCCAGATGATCATCTACGACGCGCTCGGCTGGGACATGCCGAAGGTGGCGCATATTCCGCTGATCCATGGGCCCGACGGCGCCAAGCTCTCCAAACGCCACGGCGCGCTGGGCGTCGAGGCCTATCGCGCCATGGGCTACTTGCCGGTGGCGCTCCGCAACTATCTCGTCCGCCTCGGCTGGGCGCACGGCGACTCGGAAATCCTGTCCACCGACGAGATGATCGCGTTGTTTGACCTCGAAGGCATCGGTCGCTCGGCGTCGCGTTTCGACTTCGGCAAGCTCGAGAACCTCAACGGCCACTACATCCGCCAGACGCCGGACCAAGAACTGGTCGGCCATGTCGTTGCCCTGCTCGACCACATTCCCGATGGCGCCGCCCTCAAGGCCAAGCTCGACGAGACGAAGAAAGCGCAGCTTGCCGCCGCCATGCCGGGCCTGAAGGAGCGTGCCAAGACGCTCCTCGAACTGATCGACAACGCCGGCTTCCTGTTCGCCAGCCGGCCGCTCGTCCCCGACGAAAAGGCAACTGCCCTGCTCGATCCGGCCGGCAAGGCGGCACTCGCCGACCTGCTGCCCCGCCTTGAGGCTGTTCCCGACTGGACGGCGACCGCCACGGAGGAGGTGGTGCGCGCCTATGCCGCCGAGACCGGCCTCAAGCTCGGCAAGGTGGCGCAGCCGCTCAGGGCCGCCGCCACCGGCCGCACCACGTCGCCCCCCATCTTCGACGTACTGGCCGTGCTGGGCCGCGACGAGGCGATCGGGCGCATTGGCGACGCGCTGGCCGACTGAGAGGACACAGGTTTTCAGTCCATGAGCCCCGCCCGGCCAAGCCGCGGCGGGGTTTTCACATCCTTGCGAGGACTCGCGAGGTCGGCGGAAACCTATTCCCCTCCGGTGAGGAAAAAAGGAAAGGGAAAGCGAGGAAAACCACACCGAAACAACAACTCGGACCCAGAGGTCTGGTTCCGCCCCTCCGCCGAAATGGCAAGGCTGACCACCGATTCGATGGCTTGCCGGAGTAGGGATTTTCCGCTACGTGAAGATCGACATGCGACTGGGAGGTTGGTCGGCAGCTTACGTAAACGTAATAGCTTTATCCTGCCCCTCATTGGCCTGGTCCACCTGATCACCTTCTGGAGATCCGACCGAATGACCACGAAGAACGCGACCCTCACCATCGATGACAAGTCCTATGAGTTCCCGCTCAAGGATGCGAGCATCGGCCCGAGTGTGATGGACATCTCCACCTTCTATGGCAAGACCGGCCACTTCACCTATGATCCGGGTTTCACGTCGACCGGCGCCTGCGAATCCAAGATCACCTATATCGACGGTGACAAGGGCGTGCTGCTCTATCGCGGCTACCCGATCGAGCAGTTGACGCTTGAGGGCGACTACCTCGAGACCTGCTATCTGCTTCTGTACGGCGACCTGCCGACCCCGGCGCAGAAGCAGCAATTCGACGCGCACATTACCCGCCATACCATGATCCACGAGCAGATGACCCGCTTCTTCCAGGGCTATCGCCGTGACGCCCATCCGATGGCGGTGATGGTCGGCACGGTCGGCGCGCTGTCGGCCTTCTACCACGACTCGATCGACATCGCGGACCCGCACCAGCGGATGATCGCCTCGCATCGCATGATCGCCAAGATGCCGACGATCGCCGCCATGGCCTATAAATATTCAATCGGCCAGCCGTTCATCTCCCCGAAGAACGACCTCGATTACGCAGCCAACTTCCTGCACATGTGCTTCGCCGTGCCGGCAGAAGACTACAAGGTGAATCCAGTCCTCGCCCAGGCGATGGACCGCATCTTCACCCTGCATGCCGATCACGAGCAGAATGCGTCAACATCGACGGTGCGCCTCGCCGGTTCGTCGGGCGCCAATCCGTTCGCCTGCATCGC
This sequence comes from Pseudomonadota bacterium, assembly GCA_018262575.1. GTDB lineage: Bacteria > Pseudomonadota > Alphaproteobacteria > Rhizobiales > Pleomorphomonadaceae > Pleomorphomonas. The sequence goes on from JAGSYU010000055.1 coordinate 21,984, forward strand.
CGCCGGCATCGCCTGCCTGTGGGGCCCGGC
>JAGSYU010000175.1 GCA_018262575.1 Pseudomonadota bacterium
CACCAACGCCTACCGGAATTACGACGACACGCGCAACCAGGCGGTGTCCTACCGCAACCAGGGTTCGCTCTACGACATGGAAGCCAGGAACAGCCGCACCGCCGGGGTGCTCAACGCCTTCGGCACGACGCTGAGCGGCCTCGGGACTGCCTACGGCAAGATCAAGTGATCGCGGATCGTGAGGATGATGGCGGGTGAAGGCGCGTCGGCCGCCCGGTTGGATTGGCATAGCCTGACCGAACAGGGGCGCCCTATATCGTCCGCCCGCCTCATCCTGCCCGAGGTCCTCGCCTGCGCGAGGATGACAATTTTGATATATGCGACAGCCGGTTAGGTGGTCGCCCCTTCTGTCCGGCCGTCTTGCCGGTGGTGCAGATCATCGCCCCCCTGCGCGTGCTCCCAAGTGCGGGGCCTTGAGGCTGTGCGCGGCGCTATATGGCTGTTTTCCTCGTTTTCCGCTGATCGCGCCGCTCCAGACCACCACGGAAACCTCACATCCTTAGCGTCGGGCCGGACGTTCCAGCGATGCGAGGACAAGATGCCCGTTGTGCCGACCTATGACCCTCGGGGCGTCCGCCTCGAACCCGGCCTCACTTTCCGCGACAGCACCCGCGCCACCGGCGAGATGTTCGGCGCCGGGGTTGGTGCGGCGCTGGGGAGCGTGGGGAAGGGGATGACCGACCTCGGTGGGGCGATGGCCGATGCCAAGAAGGCGAAGACCGACCAGGCGCAGGTCGATCTCGCCAAGGCGCAGGCCGAGGCGGCTGCGCGCTCCGGCGCCCAGCGGGCGTCGGCCCAGCTCAACGGGCTTTACTATGGCGACGGCAACACGCCGGGTTACGGTACGTTGACGGGGAAACAGGCCGTCGACGCCCATCCCCAATACCGGGCCGATGCGAACAAGGTTGTGGCGAGGGAACGCGAAAGCCTTCCCCCGGCCGCGCACCCCCAGTTCGACGCGGTCGTCGCCCCGGTCACTCTCGACATAGAGAAGAAGGGGCTGGAGGTCCTGGCCGACGGGCAGAAGACCGTGATCCTCGGAGGATACACGGCGGCGGCCAATACCTACCGGGATCAAGCCGTGCGGGCGCCGGCCGACGAGAAGCTCTACCAGGCCTTCGTCGCCCTGGGGCTAGCGCAGATCGAGCAACTCGGCTTCATTCAGCGCAGGGACTCCAAGACGGCGGAGCAGGCGAGGGCGGCCTACATCTCCGACACGCGCAAGCGCGCGACGCTGGCCCTCGCCGAGACCGACCCGATCAGAGCGCTGACCTATGGCAACGACCATGCCGCCGACCTGTTGTGGGCCGACAAGATGGCGCTCCTTGACGCCATGATGCCGGGGCTGAAGGCGGCGGCGAAGCGCCTGTCGGCGCATTTCAGCCTGGCGAACCCCGCCCCGGACCAGTTCGTGGCGGTGGGGCTGCCGGCGGCGGCCTATGTGCTGCTCGGCGCCGTCGGTGAGGCCGAGGCCCCGTCCTACGACGCCCAGAGCGGTGGGGGGCGTTTCGGCGATTTTTCCAAGCATCCGGGCGCGGTCGGCTTCGGGGGCACCTCGACGAAGGCCGGACGCTACGGGCTCGACGGCTCGACGTGGGAACGGATCGCGGCCGCCACCGGCCTTGGCGATTTCGGCCCCTCCTCGCAGGACCGGGGCGCCTGGTGGCTGGCCAAGGAAACCTACCGCATCGAGACCAATCGCAGCCTTGAGGACGACATCAAGGCCGGCCGCTGGGCCGACATTCGCACCACGCTGGCGCCGACCTGGGAGGGGCTGGCCAAGCTCACCGATGCGGATTTCGTGAAATTCATGGGCGTCAGGGCCTCTGTCAGCGGTGCCGAACAGACGCCGCCGCGCGGCATCGGCTCCGATAGGGCGGCCTCGGCGAATACCCGCTTGGCGCCGCCCATCGGCGCGCCCGTGTTGACCCCAACCGCGCAGCTCCCGCCCGAGGTGGAGGCCGCCCTCGCCGGACTGCCGCCGGCCCTGGCCGACGACCTCCGGAAAACGGCGCTGGCCGGCGTGCTGGAAGGCGGGCAGGACAGGGCCAAGGCCGATACGATCGAGCAGGTGAACAGGGCGGAGGGCTACCAGGCCCGGATCGACAGCGGCGACAAGACGCTGACGCGGCGCGACATCGAAGAGGATGTGGTGCTGAAGGCCGACCGGAAGGGGGAACTGGGCGCGGCGTGGGACGTCAAGAACCAGGAGAGTCTGGAGACCCAGCGGAATGTCGAGAAGTTCAACGGCGGGCAATTGAAGTTCGATGGCTACGGCGACGCCAACCACGCCGCCGTTGACCGGGTGTGGGCGGAGGTTTCGACGTGGGGGGACACGTCGGAAAAGGTACGGCCGCTGCTGAACGGGCTGATCAGGCAGACCGGCATGGTGCCGTCGCAGGTGATCCGGGATATCGGGCAGGGGCTGATCTCGAAGGACCCCGCCACGGTGCTTGATGCGCTTCAGATGTCGCAGCGGCTGATGACAGGGTGGGGGGAGGCCGTCCGCCGCAGCAAGGGCGGCGAGGTGGTCGAGAACGCGGCCAGCGACCTGCGAGTCATGGTGGGCCAGTCCGGCGAGGAACAGGCCGTGAAGCGCTACATCGAATGGAGCGATCCGGCTCATCGACCGGTCGTCGATGAAGCGAAGATGAATCGGATGCTCAAGCGCATCGGGCCGCAAGATATCGTCGATCTCTTCGGGGCGACCGCGGGGCAGCTCCATATGGGGTTCACCTCCATGCAGCGCGACCAGATCCTGGCGGACTACACGGAGAGCTTCAGGGTTGCATTCGAGGAAACCGGCGACGTCGACAGAGCCAAGGCGCGGGTCGATGACAAGTTCAAGCGTATCTATGGCGTGACCTATGTCACCGGCTACGCCACGATCATGAAGTATCCGGCCGAGACCTATCATGGAGACGTCGGCGGCTCCAAGGACTGGATGCCGAAGCGGTTCCAACAGTTGGTTGAGGAGGTTCGGAGCGAGACGAAGGATCCAACCATCGAGCCCAGCGAGGTCATGCTGGAGGCGGCCGAGGGGACGGCGGAAGCCGTCGCGGCGGGAAAAGCGCCGATCTATCGCGTGTTCCTCATGCGCAGAGGCGACGACGGGAAGGTCGTCCGGCAGGAGATCGGCGGCGGGCTTTTGTTCCAGTTCGATGAAGCCGGGGCAAAGGCGGACCAGGCAAGGATCGACGCGGCGGAAGAGGAGAAGCTGAGGGAAAAGCAGCAAGAAAATGCCCAAAAGCGGCTTGAGGGGCATCAGGACCATCTGAGCCTGCTCAAACAGGCCCAGCAGATCACTCTGCCTGATCCGTATATTCCGGTGACCGGCGAGCAGGGCGGCCGAGGCAACTTCGATCCGGATGGTCCGGATACGAGGGTCCATACAGGTGCGGATGTTTTTCTCGGCGATGCTTCCCTGAACATATGGCTCAGGGAGGAAGAAAAACGGAAGGCTCTCGCGGAGGAGGAAGGACAACGGGCCCGCGGAGAGGCCGCCAAGAAAGGCAACTATCTCTACGTCCCGCCGGAAGACAGGCGTTTCAGCTGGGACAGGCGCGGCCCCGCGATGTCGCCGGAAGAGATTGGGCAAGAACGGGAGAGAATTGCCGGTGAACGGAATGATCGCCGCAGCATCGGCATGCGAGGCATGCTCAACGGCGGAGCGCAGCAGATTGAAAATGATCACCAATTGATCGACAACCTGAATGGCAAGAAGGGCGCGGCGGCTAGTCAAAGCTCGGAAGAGACAACGTCGCCTAGATTGTGGGTCACCTCCTATGATCAGGCTGAGACGATAGAGAAGGAACCTCAGAAGGACGGGAAGCCTCAGACTGTCGACACTAGCTATACGCGGACGGCGTTGGCGGCATTACGCCAGAATAGTTGGATGGTCTCACTCTTTGCCAATCAGACTTGGGCTTCCGACGATGGCACGATCGACCCAAACTTCGATGTGGTCGAGGAGCTCAAGAAACTCAAGGATACCAAGTACTGGGTTTACAGGGATCAGGCGCTCAACATCTTCAATCGACCGACTTTTGAGGCATGGAAAGCCCAGATCGATATGGAGGAGGAAGACAAGAAAGTCCTGGAGGCTGCCGGCGTAACGGGCCAAATCTTCGGCATCCTGGCGAGCCTTGTCACGCCCGAGACGTTTATCCCCGGTGGCGCACTGGCCGGCGGGGCAGTTAAGGGTATCATGGGTGCCAGCAAGGTTGTTCCCCCGGCAGCCTTGGTGACGGCCTTTGAGGGATTGGCAGAAGAGATAGCCAAGTCGGGGTTTCAGGAAGCCATCTTTCAGGCCACGCAGGAAACACGCTCTTCCAGTGAGGTCGGGAAGGCGTTTCTCTCCGATCCGGGGAGAGCAGTTTTTATTGATCATCTTTCGGACAAGGCAAAAGCGAAGCTTTTGGAAAACCCCAAAACGAGACGGGCGGTGGAGTTGTTCGGCGACTACATCACGGAACTCGTAAAAGCCGCGGCAGTGTACTGATCCTGTCAAGATCGGTGACTGCTCGCATGGGCTGCTCTATGGTTGCGCGCAGCCATGGAGCGCCCAATGCGTGTTTGTCTGATCGCCTTCTTCTCCCTGCTTCTGCCGTCATCGGCCTTGGCCCAGGCTGCCCAGCAGCCAAGCCTTTCCGAGATTTGGCAGGCCGCTTGGCGGCTGGAAACGATTGTCGGCTCATGGCGAGCCGACGAGATGCGAGATGCCGACCTGGATGCTCTTGATCCGGCATTTGACGCCTGGCAGGCGTCCGAGGGCACCGAGTACCAGCGTTACCCCGAGCAGCTCGGTCGCCTGCTTAGCCGGCAGGCCTATGACGTCTGGACATCCCAGATCGACCGGGAACTGCGGGACCGGCGGACGCTTGAAGTCGCCCGCTGAAGGGCGCGCGGCGCGCGAGGCGATTTTCACGCCTGCGACATGAGCAGGGCAGGCAAATTCCACGGTGCCCGACACAATACGGCGCAGACGTGGTTCCGGGGCTAGGTCCTGATGTCCCTACGCAGGGCCTTGCCGACGAAGAAGGCGAGGCAAGCCGCGATCAGGCCGGCGACGATGATCGTGAATTCGACCGCGTCCCATTGGTAGTCGAGGAGTTGGGTGCTGCGCAGGTACGCATGACCGAGAAGTGTCAAAGCGATCGCCACGGGATAGCCGATTCTGTTTTTGACTTTGAATAGACCGAGGATCAAAGACGTGATCGCGGCAATATCTGTCAGCTTAACAACCAGCATAACGAAGAACAAAGTCATGGTGCACAGCCATATCGTCGTTGGACGGTCGTCTGTTGACCGGCCGGAGAGACACTGACCACAGAGTGCTCTACCGGGGGTAGCTTGCCAAGAGGGGGTTGCACGGACGGTGATCGCCCGGCCCGGCGGGGGAGGCCTGATCGGTGGAGTCCGGGTGCGGCCCTCCGCCGAGGGATGCCCTTGCTCCCGGCGCCTGATACCAGCGTTGCGTTCCCTTCTACCCGAGGGCCCCTTCTCACGCGGGGAAGACAGCTAAATATATAGGGAAAACAGCTATATAGCTCCGCGCATCGCCTCAAGCCCCCGCACTTGGGAGCACACGCAGGGCGCCAATGATCTGCACCTCCGGCAAGACGGCCGGATAGAAGGGGCGACCATCTAACCGCTTGTCCCATATATAAAAATTGTCATCCTCGCGCAGGCGAAGACCTCAGGACGAGACGGCGCGCGGGTGGGATCGGGTTTCTTGGGATGTGGCCGGCTGGTCCTCACGCCTCCCCGCTCAGCCCCCGGCACGTCGCCCGCACCAGCCATTCGATCTGCGCTTCCAGTGCCGTCAGCGGCACGGCGACCAGGCGCTCTTCGAGGCCGAGGGTGACGATGCCGTGGACGGCGGCGAACAGGGTGCGGGCGGCCAGGGTCTGGCGCGGTTCGTCCATGTCGGGGACGAGCAGGGCGAGGGGTTCGGCGACGTGGCGGAACAGCCGCAGCTGATCGTCGGCCGCCCAGGCCGGCAGCGCTGTTCCCTCGGCAAGGCGCAGTTCGAACAGGGTGCGCCATAACAGCAGGTTGCCCTTGGCAAAATGCAGGTAGGCGTGGGCGATGGTGACGAGGCGCTCCACGGCGTCGTCGCGTGTCGTCAGCGGCAGGGCGCTTGACGCGGCGGTGAGCGCCGCGCCGAGGCGGCCGAGGGTGCGCGAGGAGACGCGCAGCGCCAGCTCGTCGAGATCGGTGACGAGGTTGTAGAGGCCGCCGAGCGCGATGCCGAGGTCGGCGGCCAGATCGCGCGCCCTGAGGCTCTGCGCGCCGCCCTCGGCAATCCGCCGTTCGGCGGCGTCGATCAGGGCGGCAAGCTGCGCTTGGCGTCGTTCGGGGCGCCGGTCGGAGAGGGGGGCATTCATCGGCATTTACCTGGGTTCAGCACGTCTTGAACGACGTTCATTTTCACATTGAACGATGTTCATTCTTCGGCTATACGGATCTCATGAACAATGTTCATATCACGGGAACGGTCGAAGCTGAAGCGCGTTGATGGATGGGGCGTATGCCGGTCATTTGCGTTTCAGCAGCGTTTCGCTTCCTTATCCAGTCGCAAGGCGTCTCCGCCTCGAAAGGTCTCGCTTCCCATGAGCAAGCCGCTTCTGATCCAGCGTCGTTTCGGGCCGCTGTTCTGCGTGCAGTTCTTTTCGGCCTTCAACGACAATTTCCTGAAGAACGCCCTGGTGTTCACCATCCTGTTCCAGATGGGCGTCGAGGGTGGCGAGTCGCTGGTGACCATTGCCAGCGGCATTTTGATGCTGCCCTTCATCTTCCTGTCGGGGCTCGGTGGCCAGCTGGCCGACCGCTATGACAAGGCGCGCGTGGCGCAGTGGCTGAAGCTGGTGGAGATCGCCATCGCCGGCCTCGCCGTCGCCGGCTTCTTCTGGCAGTCGATCTCCCTGCTGATGACCACGCTGGTGCTGTTCGGGGTGATTTCCGCCCTGTTCGGGCCGATCAAATACGGCATTCTGCCCGACCTGCTGGCGCCCTCCGAGCTGCCGCGCGGCAACGCGCTGGTGGAAGGGGCGACCTTTGTCGCCATCCTGCTCGGTACCTATGCCGGCGGTTTCATCACCGGCGCCCATGGTGGCCCATGGGTGTTCGGCATTGCCATGATGACCATTGCCGTGGCCAGCTGGCTGGCGGCCCTGTGGGTGCCCAAGGTCGGCGCCGCCAGCCCCGATACGGTTGTCGATCGCAATGTTGTCAGGTCGTCCGTCCGGCTGATCGGCGAGTTGTGGGCCGACGCCCGCCTGTGGCGCACCGGCGTCATGGTCAGCCTGTTCTGGATGTTCGGCGTGGTGGCGATGGCGCTGATGCCGACCTTCGTCAAGGATATCCTCGGCGGCCGCGAGGCGGCGGTGTCGGCCTATCTGACGGTGTTCGCGGACCCCGGCGCCGACCACCGACAGCCTTGCCGAATTCTTCGGCCGTCCCGGCAGTCTTCACGCCGCCATTGATCTCGCCGGTCTCGCCATCGCCGGTGGCGTGTTCATCGTGCCGTCGTTTGCCGCCGCCCAGCATTGGGCGCCGGTGACGCGCCGTGCCCGCGTCGTCGGCGCCATCAACACGCTGACGGCGCTGTTCATGGTGGCCGGCGCCGGCTCGGTGGCCGTCGCCCAGATGCTCGGCGCCAGCGTGCCGATGGTGCTGGTGGCGCTCGGTATGGTGGCGCTCGGTTCGGCGGTGTGGATCTTCCGCGTGCTGCCGACCAACCCGCTCAGCGACCTCGTCTCCATCCTGCTGCGCGCCGTCTTCCGCATGGAGGTGACCGGCAAGGAGAACATTCCGCCGGCCGGGCAAGGGGCGATCATCGCCCTCAACCACGTCAGCTTCCTCGACGCGGTCGTCGCCATCTCCCTGCTCGACCGCGACCCGGTGTTCGCCATCGACCACACCATCGCCGAGGCGTGGTGGGTGAAGCCGTTCCTGCGCTTTACCCGCGCTGTGCCGCTCGACCCGACGCGGCCGCTGGCCACCCGGTCGCTGATCGCCGCCGTTAGGGACGGCGAGACGCTGATCATCTTCCCCGAGGGGCGGATCACCGTCACCGGCACGCTGATGAAGGTCTATGACGGCGTCGGCCTGATCGCCGAGAAAGCCGGCGCGCCGATCGTGCCGGTACGGCTGTCGGGCCTGGAATCCACCGTTTTCAGCCGGCTGAATTCGCTGCAGGTCAAGCGCCGCTGGTTCCCCAAGGTGACGGTGACCATCACCGAGCCGGTGCGGCTGACGCTGCCCGACCACCTCAGGGGCAAGGCGCGCCGGCAGGCGGCCGGCACCGCGCTCTACGGCATCATGTCGGACATGATGTTCCGCACCACCGACACCGACCTCAGCCTGTTCGAGGCGATCGTCGCCGCCGGCCGCCAGCACGGCGTCGGCCGCGTGGCGGTCAGCGATCCGGTGGGTGGCAAGCTCAGCTACCGCCGCCTGATGATGGCCGCGCGCATCCTCGGCCGCAAGCTCTCCCCGCTCAGCGCGCCGGGCGAGGCGGTGGCGCTGATGGTGCCCAACGCCGTCGGCGGCGCGGCGGCTTTCCTGGCGCTGCAATCGATCGGCCGCGTGCCGGCGATGATCAACTTCACCGCCGGCCCGGCCAACATCCTGTCCGCCTGCGCCGCCTCAGAGGCCAAGGTGTTCGTCACCTCGCGTCTGTTCGTCGAAAAGGGCCGGCTGGAGCCGGTGATCGCCGCCATCGAGGGCAAGCTGAAGATCGTCTGGCTGGAGGATCTCAGGGCGACCGTGACCTTCGCCGACAAGGTCGATGCCGTCCTCAACTGGCCGCGCCGGCAGACGGCGGACGGCCCGGACAAGCCGGCGGTCATCCTGTTCACCTCCGGGTCGGAGGGAACGCCCAAGGGCGTGGTGCTCAGCCACCGCAACATGCTGGCCAACGTGGCGCAGGTGGCGGCGCGCATCGATTTCTCGCGCACCGACACCGCCTTCAACGCGCTGCCGGTGTTCCACTCCTTCGGGCTCACGGCCGGCCTGTTGCTGCCGCTGGTCTCCGGCGTGCCGGTGTTCCTCTACCCGACGCCGCTGCACTACCGGATCATTCCCGAGCTGGTCTACCAGACCAACGCCACCGTGCTGTTCGGCACCGACACCTTCCTCTCCGGCTATGGCCGCATGGCCCACCCCTATGACTTCCGCTCGCTGCGCCTGCTGGTGGCCGGCGCCGAGGCGGTGAAGGAGGCGACGCGCAAGCTCTACGGCGAAAAGTTCGGCCTGCGCATTTTCGAGGGCTATGGCGTCACCGAAACGGCACCGGTGCTGGCGCTCAACACGCCGATGCACAACCGCGCCGGCAGCGTCGGCCGCCTGCTGCCCGGCCTCGAGCATCGGCTGGAGCCGGTTGACGGCATTGAGGCCGGCGGGCGCCTGCAGATCCGTGGCCCCAACATCATGCTCGGCTATCTCCGGGCGGAAAAACCCGGCGTGCTGGAGGCGCCAGAGGACGGCTGGTACGACACCGGCGACATCGTCACCATCGACGACGACGGCTTCGTCGCCATCAAGGGCCGCGCCAAGCGCTTCGCCAAGATCGGCGGCGAGATGGTGTCGCTGGCCGGCATCGACGCGCTGGCCGCCCAGTGCTGGCCCGGCGCCGCCGCCGCTGCCGCCAGCGTGCCGGATGCCAGGAAGGGCGAACGGATCATCCTGGTGACCGACCAGAAAGACGCCGATCGCGACGCCTTCATCGCCTTCGCAAGATCGCGCGGCGCCAATGACCTGATGATCCCCAGCGAGGTGCTGGTGGTGCCGGCCCTGCCGCTGCTCGGTTCCGGCAAGACGGATTTTGCGGCGCTGGGGCGATTGGTGGAGGCGAAGACGGCAAGCGCGTGACGCGATGAAACAAACCCCGCGTGCATAAGGTCTCGCCAAACCAGAGCAACGCGCGTTCTGACGAACGCCAGGCGTGGCTCCGCTTCTTGGTATCGCAGCGTGCGGAAAGCCGGTCCCACTTTTCCGCACGATGCTCAAGTGAGGCCCGCCCATGACCATTGCGAGCGAAGCGAACCGCTCCGGCCCCTATGCCTGCAACGGGGTGACGACGCATTTTCCCTATCAATTCAGGATCTACGACGAGGCGCACATCCGCGTCATCCTGACGGGATCCGACGGCACCGAGACCACGCTGGCGCTCGGCAGCGACTATGCGGTGTCGGGCGTCGGCGACAGTGGCGGTGGCGCCGTCGAGACGGCCGCTGCCTACGCGGCCGGTTACCGGGTGACGCTGATCCTCAATGTGCCGTTCACGCAGGACACCGACCTTGAAAACCAGGGTGCCTATTTCGCCGAAACCATCGAGCGGGCGATCGATCTGCAGACGCAGATGTCGCTGCAGCTGAAAGAACAGGTGGCGCGCGCCGTGGTGCTGCCGGTGACGTCGTCGGTGTCGGTGGACAGGCTGACCAGCTCGGTGCTGGCGCTCGCCGAGATCCAGCCGCAGATGCAGACGCTGGCGCCGATGGCTCAGGACATCGTGACGGTGGCGGGCATCGCGGACGCGGTCGTCGCGGCCGCGGGGAATGCCGACACGGCGACGGCGGCGGCGGCGGTGGCGACCGGCAAGGCGGCCGAGGCGGCGGAGAGCGCCGCTGCGGCGGCGACGTGGAATCCGGCGACCTACTCGACGACGGCCCAGATCTCCGCGCTCCTGGCTGGCTACGTGCCGACGACGCGGACGATCGCCAGCGGCACCGGCGTGCTGATCAACGGCGGCGCCGGGGCTGCACTGGGCGCGACGGTGACCGTCTCGCTCGACTTCGCGACCGACCCGGAGATCCTTGCCGGCACGGATGCGGGAAAACCTGTGGCCCCCGCCGGCATGCAGGTGGCGATCGCCGCCGCCCTTGCCACCATCTCGGGCGTTCCGATCGGCACCTGGGACCACTTTAGCGGGCAAACGCCCCCTGCCGGTTATCTGGTTCGGGATGGCTCCGCCGTATCTCGCACCGTCTATGCCGCGTTGTTCGCCGTTTGCGGAACGAAATACGGTGCCGGCGATGGCTCCACCACGTTCAACCTGCCCGACGGCCGTGGTGTGTTCGATCGCGGTTGGGACAGTGGCCGTGGGTTGGACGCAGGGCGTGTATTCGGTAGCTATCAGGCGGATATGTTTGCGAGTCACGTACACACCTACACCGTCTCAGGCGGGTCAAACAGTGGTGGTGGCGGAACCAGCTCTTTTGCCGGAAACTCTACGACAGGCGCTACCGGCGGCACCGAAACCCGACCGAAGAACATCGCCGGTCTCCCGATCATCCGCGCTTACTGAGGGTTACCATGAAGACGGTTTATCAGACAGACGCGGCCGGCATCTTCATTGGCGAAGCAGTTGCCCATGAAAGCCCGCTGGAACCCGGTGTATTCTTGATCCCGGCGGGGTGCGTCGAAAGCGCCCCGCCGGTTGCTGAGGCCGGCGATGCGGCCGTCTGGTCCGGCTCCGCCTGGGCGCTGGTCGATGATCGTCGCGGCGAGAGCTGGTACGACGGCAACAACCGGATCCTGGTCGACTTCATCGGCGACCCGGTGGAGCGAGGCTATACCGCCTCCGCTCCGCCACCCACGCTCGACGCTCTCCGTGCCGACAAACTCGGCGCAATCGTCTCCGCCGCCCACGCGCTGCTTGCCCGCGGCGCCCCCGTCGACTCCGGCCTGCACATCGCTCTCGACGATGGCAGTCGGGCCGATCTCACCGCCATGGCCGCGATGGCCACAGCGGCAACGTCCAGCGCCGTCGCCTGGCCGGACAGCTATGCGCGCGGCTGGATCGCCCGCGAGAACCTTCGCGTGCCGCTTCCAACACCGGCCGCCGGGCTGGCGCTTGCCGCCTCGGTCGGCGCCTACTACGCCGCGATCATCCAGCGCCGGCGCGACCTGAAGGACGCGGCTCTCTCGGCCGAGGACGCCGTGGCTCTCGATGCCATCGACGTATCGGCCGGTTGGCCGGCCTGACGGGTGGGGAGCATGTTCCAGGATGACGATCCCGGCAGTGAAATCCTGGTCAAGCTCGGCGAGCTCAGCGCCAGCGTCCAGCATTTGCTGCGCGATTTCGGTGACGAGAAGATTGCGGCGCGCGACAACCGCGCCGCCATGCATCGCCGGCTCGACGAGCAGGCGCGGGAGCTGTCCGGCCTGAAAACCGAGCTGACGCTGAGCCGGCAGGTCGTCGAGGGACTTGCCAAGACCCAGACGGAAACCGTCCTGCCAGCCATCGGCGACTGGCAGGACATGAAACGGACCGGCCTCACCATCGTCGGCCTTCTTGCCCTCGGCGGAGTCAGTGTTGGCGCGGCCCTGACCTGGTTTTCCGATCAGGCATCCGGGCTGGTGCGCCACTGGCTGCGGATCGGCTGACCCGCCTTGAGCGCCAGGCCGGAAACCCGTCCTCGCCTAATCTCCGGTCCTGAACGCTGGAGTCTCGCGCGATGAAACGACCGAAGCTCGTGCCCAATGCCCGCCGGCTGTTCCGGCAGTCCTGGACCTCCCACATTCTCATTCTGGGTGGCCTTCTCAGCGCCGCCGAGGCGGTGCTGCCCTGTCTTTCGGGCACCGATCTGATCCCGCCTTCGGCCTTCCCCGTCGTGGCCTTCGGCGTCGTCTTCGCCGCCTTCATCGCCCGCTACGTGGTGCAGGAGGCCTTGCACGATGACGACGATTAAGCTGACGGCTTCCAGGCGCGCCAGGGCGGCGATCGCTGCGATGGGGCTGGCGGCCGGCGGCATGCTGGCGCTCGCCCCCGGCGCGACGACGGTGCCGGACGACGTGGCGCTGGCGGTTGAGGTGCTGGTCAAGCCATGGGAGGGCCGGTCGCTGACCGCCTATCTCGACACCATCGCCAGACCGCCGGTCTGGACGATCTGCGACGGCGACACCGATAGCGTCAAGCCGGGCATGGTGGAAACGCCAGCTGGCTGCGACCGCCGCCTTGCGACGAAAATCACCGGCGTCTACCGGGCAAAGCTGGTGGCCTGCATCACCAGCTGGACCAGCGCCCCCCTGGGCTGGCGGGCGATGATGGATTCGCTGGCCTGGAACATCGGCGCCAAGGCGGCCTGCGGCTCGGCGGCGGCGCGGCTCGGCCGGGCTGGGCGCTGGCTGGACAGCTGCGTGGCGGCCACCGCCTTCAACCGGGCCGGCGGACGCATGGTGGTCGGCCTCGCCCGGCGGCGCGG
>JAGSYU010000290.1 GCA_018262575.1 Pseudomonadota bacterium
TTCAATCCCGGAAAGGTGCCGTCCTTCAACATCCTCAACGCCTCGTCGGGCGTCGGCAGATCGGAGGCGTAGGCGAGGCGCACCAGCACCATCTCGGCGGTCGGCAGGGGACGGGGCGCCGTCTGCACCTCCTGGATGCCCTTGAGCAGCAACTGCCAGGCCCGCGACAGCACGCGCACGGACAGCTTCTCGGCAAAATCGCGACCACGCGTCCGTTCGGCCTCGGTCAGCGACAGGTCGGCCGCCCCTTCCGGCAGATGCTTGAGCCGCGTTACCAGATGCACGAAGGCGGCGAGGTCGGACAGCACCGCTGCCGGGTCGGCGCCCGTGTCGTATTGATCGGCGAGGATGGCAAGCGCACCGGCGACGTCACCCTTCATCACCGCCTCGAAAAGATCGACGACGCGCACCCGGTCGGCGAGACCGAGCATGCCTCGCACCGCATCGGCCGATACGTGACCGCCGCCGTGGGCGATCGCCTGGTCGAGGATGGTGAGGCTGTCGCGCACCGATCCCTCGGCAGCACGGGCGATCAGCGCCACCGCCTCCGGATCGGCTGTAACCTTCTCGGAGGCGATGATGCGGTCGAGGTGGGCGGCGAGTTCGCCGGTCGGCACGCGGCGCAAGTCAAAACGCTGGCAGCGCGACAGTACCGTGATCGGCACCTTGCGGATCTCGGTGGTGGCGAAGACGAACTTCACGTGCTCGGGCGGCTCTTCCAGCGTCTTCAGAAGCGCGTTGAAGGCCTGCGTCGACAGCATGTGCACTTCGTCGATGATGTAGACCTTGTAGCGGGCCGACACCGGCTTGTAGCGGGCCGCCTCGATGATGTCGCGCACGTCATCGACGCCGGTATGCGAGGCGGCGTCCATCTCGATGACGTCGACGTGCCGGCCCTCCATGATGGCGCGGCAATGGGTGCCCTCGCGGTCCATATGCACGGTGGGGCGGTCGATCTCGCCGGGGATCTCGTAGTTGAGGGCGCGGGCGAGGATGCGGGCGGTGGTGGTCTTGCCGACACCGCGTACGCCGGTCAGCATCCAGCCTTGCGCGATGCGGCCGGTGTCGAAGGCGTTCTCGAGCGTGCGCACCATGGCGCCGTGGCCGATCAGGTCGGCGAAGCTCTGCGGGCGGTACTTGCGGGCAAGGACCCGATAGGGCGAGGCGGCCGTCTGATCGGAGGGCGTCAGCGTGTCCGGCATTCTCGCAACCTGGGGCAAAGGAGGGTGGGAGGCCGACGAGTGACCCGAGCCGAGGCTCGTTGGGGCTGCTTCCTTCCGGACCTGACCCGGTTGGCGAGTGGTTCGTCCACTGCCAACCTCACGGACAGACTTTTTGGTTCCCGCTTGCGTTCCGCCAAACGCCTTTCCAGCCGATGGTGACCCTGCTCCTCAGCTTTCCCGGAACCGCAGCCACGCGAGGCCATTGCCTTCCCGTCGCAATGATGGAAATTTCGGAAAGAAAACCAATGTGCGGGGACGTCCGATGATTCGATCCATCCTCCAGAGCCTTTCGAGCCGGCTCATCATCGCTGTCCTCACGGCTCTCATGCCGCTTCTGGCCGGGGCCGCGGCTTCGGCCGCGGAACCAGAGTGGCGGACAGCGACGGCCCTTGGCGGCGAGCCGCGCTATCCGCACGGCTTCGCGCATTTCGACTATGCCAACCCGGATGCCCCGAAGGGCGGCGAGGCCCGCTTCGGCGTTGAAGGCGGCTTTGACAGCACCAACGTGTTCCTCGGGACCAAGGGCACGCCCACCGGCGCCGTGGCGTCTGCCTATGAAACGCTATTTGCCTCCTCTCTCGACGAGATCGACGTCTCCGCCACCTACCCGCTGTTGGCCGAGGCGATGCGCTATCCGGACGATTTCGCCTGGGCGGAGTATCGCCTCGCTCCGGGGGCCCGCTGGCAGGACGGCATGCCGGTGACAGTCGATGACGTCGTCTGGTCGTTCGAGGCGCTGAAGGAGATCTATCCGACCTTCACCAGCTATTACGCTCATGTCGTCAAGGCAGAATCGACTGGCGATCGCATCGTTCGCTTCACCTTCGACGCTCCGGGCAACCGCGAGCTGCCGCACATCCTCGGTCAGCTCTACGTGCTGCCGAAGCACTGGTGGCAGGGCAAAGATGCGGCCGGCAAGCTCCGCAACATTCGCGAGACGACGCTGGAGCCGCCGCTCGGCTCGGGGCCCTACAAGGTGACCGCGGTTGAGCCCGGTCGACGCGTCTCGCTTGTCCGCGATCCCAGTTACTGGGGGGCGAAGCTGCCCGTCACCGTCGGTACCAACAACTTCGACCGGCTGACCTATGAATACTATCTCGATCCCACAGTGATGATGGAGGCCTTCAAGGCCGACAAATACGATTTCCGAGCCGAGCGCTCGGCCAAAATGTGGGCGACCGGCTACGACTTCCCGGCGAAGACGGAAGGCAAGGTGGTGACCATGACCTTCCCGCGCAACGCCTCGGGCGTCATGCAGGCATTGGTGCCCAACCTTCGCCTGCCGAAATATCAGGACGCGCGTGTCCGACGGGCGCTGAACCTCGCCTTCGACTACGAGACCCTGAAGCGAACGGTGTTCTTCGATCTTTACGACCGCATCGACAGCTATTTCTTCGGCACCGAACTGGCCGCCAAGGGTCTGCCCGGTCCGGAGGAACTCGCTCTTCTCGAGCCGCTCCGGGACAAACTGCCACCCGCCGTGTTTACTGCGTCCTATGCCAATCCGGTTGGCGGCACGCCCGAGGCGGTGCGCAACAATCTCCGGCAGGCGGTGGCCCTGTTCGCCGAGGCCGGATGGACCATCCGGGACGGCAAGATGCGAAATGCCAGAGGCGAGCCCTTCCGCATCGAATATCTCACCTTCAGCCAGCTCGACGAGCGCTACATCGCTCCCTATGCCAAGGCGCTCGGTCGCATCGGCATCGATCTCGACTATCGCCTTGTCGACGACGCGCAATACCAGAACCGCCTGCGGAGTTTCGATTTCGACATGACCGTCGACGTCTGGGGCGAGTCGCTGTCACCGGGCAACGAGCAGCGCGAGTACTGGGGATCGAAGGCGGCCGACCAGCCCGGCGCACGCAACACGCCAGGCATCAAGGACGCAGCCATCGATGCGTTGATCGAGAAGGTGGTCTATGCCGGCGACCGGCCGGCGCTGGTCACCGCGACGCGGGCGCTTGACCGGGCGCTCCTGGCAGGCGACTACGTCATTCCGCTGTTCTATTCGAAGGACAGCTTCTATGCCTACTGGAACCGCTTCGGCCACCCGGAGACGCTGCCCAAATACTCCGTCGGCTTCCCCGACATCTGGTGGTACGACGCAACCGGCGCGGCAGCGGCAGGCCTTTCCCGCTGATCGCGTCGAGATGAAGGTTTCCAGGTCATGGCAGGCTACCTCCTCCGCCGCCTTCTTCTGATGATCCCGACGCTGATCGGCATCATGGCCATCAATTTCGCCGTGGTGCAGTTCGCGCCCGGCGGGCCGGTAGAGAAGGTGATCGCCAAGCTGCAGGGCACCGACATCGGCGCCACCGACCGCTTTACCGGCGCCGGCGCCG
>JAGSYU010000176.1 GCA_018262575.1 Pseudomonadota bacterium
GGCATTCTGGCCGCCATGATGGCCGGCGCCGCCTACGGCTTCATCCCCGGCTATGCCAAGGCCCGCTTCGGCGCCAACGAGATCGTCTCGTCGCTGATGCTGAACTATCTGGCGATCAAGGTCGTCAACTATCTGATCCGCGCCCATCTGGCGCCGACCGGTACCGGCCAGCTGATGACGGAGAAGTTTCCGGCCCAGTCCATCTTCCCAGCCATTCTGCCCAACACCCGCTTTGACCTAGGCATCGTCATCGCCGTGCTGTCGGTCGCCGTGGTGTGGTTCCTGCTCTATCGAACCAGCTGGGGGCTGAAGCTGCGCCTCGTCGGCCACAACGCCCGCTTCGCCGAATATGCCGGTATCCGCTCGTCGCTGACCATGATCTCGGCGATGACGGCGGCGGGCGCCATCGGTGGCCTTCTCGGCGCCGTCTATGTGCATGGTCGCGCCTTCGGCCGGCTCGCCATCGATTTCGACGGCAACCTCGCCTTCGAAGGCATACTGGTGGCGATCGTTGCCCGCGACCGTCCGCTGGTGGTGCCGATCGTGGCGCTGTTCTACGGCTATCTCCGCCAGGGCGCGCAGCTGATGGGCATCCGCTCCGACGTTCCGGCGGAGGTGATCTCCATCGTGCAGGCCATCATCATCCTGCTGGTCGCATCATCCTTCACCCTCCCCGGCAAGAAAGTCTGGGCGAGGCTGCTCCGCCTCGGTGCCACTCCCGCCGCGGAGGTCGCCGGCAAATGACCGAACTCCTGATCACCGTCTTCTCCGCCACCTTCTTCGTCACGGTCATCCGCACCTCCACGCCGCTGCTGTTCGCGACGCTCGGTGGCCTCATCTCCGACCTTTCCGGTGCGCTCAACGTGGCGCTCGAAGGCATGATGCTGATCGCGGCGCTGACCGCCGTCGTCGTGTCGGTCCATGCCCCCTGGTATGTGGCGGTGCTGGCCGGCCTTGCGGCCGGCGGCCTGCTCGGCGCGCTGATGGGACTGTTCCACCTGCGCTTCAAGGCGGACATCATCCTTGTCGGCTTCGCCGTCAACATTCTGGCAGCGGGCGGCACGGTGTTCGCACTGGCGCTCGCCACCGGCGGCGACAAGGGCACATCGATCAATCTCGCATCAAAGGCGATTCCATCGATCGATCTGCCTTACCTTGAGATGATTCCCGGCGTTGGCCTGCTGCTGCATAGCCTTCTGTCCGGCCATTCGGCGCTGAGCTGGCTCGCCATCTTCAGCGTGTTCGCCATCTGGTATTTTCTCTACCGCACACCGCCGGGCCTGTGGCTGCGTGGCGTCGGCGAGTATCCGGCGGCGCCGGAGGCGGCGGGCATCCCGGTCGCCAAGGTGCGCTTCTGGAGCCTCGTCGCGTCCGGCATGCTGGCCGGTCTTGGCGGCGCCCAGCTTGCCATGTTCAACTATATCGGCTTCACCCGCGACATGACCGCCGGTCGTGGTTTCATCGCCCTTGGCGCCGTGCTGCTCGGCGCCCGCCATCCGATCGGCGCCATGTGGGCGGCGCTGCTGTTCGGCGTGTTCGACGCGCTGTCGATCGTCATGCCCAACCTGTTCAACTGGATCCCGGGCGAACTCATCCAGAGCATCCCGTTCCTGGTGACGATCATCGCGCTGATCCTGTTCTCGCTCCGCGCCCAACGCGCGCTGAAGGGGACCGCACCGCTACGTTCGGCCGACGTCTAACCCAGGAAAGCCCCATGAAGACCCTCGCTGGCCGGGCCATCCTCGGCACCTTCTTTCATGCGCCAACCCTTGACCGGCTCGATATCCTGCCAGATGCGCTGATCGAGGTGGCCGCGGACGGCACCATCGCCGCGGTGACGCGGTCGGACGACCCGGACCATGCCGATCGCGTCGCGGCGCTTGGCACCGCGGTGGTCCAACTGCCGGCCGGCAGCTATGGCATTCCGGGCTTCGTTGACTGCCATGTTCACGCGCCGCAGTACCCGCAGCTCGGGCAGGCGCTCGACGTGCCGCTGGAGGTCTGGCTCGGCAAATACACCTTCCCGCTGGAAGCCCGCTATGCCGATCTCGAGTTCGCCCAGACGCGCTATGCGGCGCTGATCGACGACTTGCTGGCCATTGGCACGACAACGGCGCTCTACTTCGGCACGGTTCATCTCGAGGCGACCAAGCTGCTCGCCGATCTCTGCCTCGACAAGGGCCAGCGGGCACTGGTCGGCAAGGTGGTGATGGACGATCCGGACAGCTGCCCGGACGATTACCGCGATGCCGACGCGACCAGCGGCGTATCGGAAACGCGGGCGCTGATCGAGCACGTGCGATCGCACCCCGGCAACGCAGCAGGGCGCGTGCTGCCGGTGATCACGCCGCGCTTCATCCCCTCCTGCACCGACGCGGCTCTGACAGCGCTCGGCGAGCTCGCGGACGAGACCGGCGCCCACGTCCAGACACATTGCTCGGAAAGCGACTGGGCGCATGCCCACGTTCTCGCCCGCTACGGCCACACCGACGCCGAAGCGCTCGATCGTTTCGGCCTGCTCACCCGGCGGACGATGCTCGCCCATGCCAATTTCCTGACCGACGACGATAGGACGCGCGTCGTCCGGCGCGGGGCGGCGGTCGCCCACTGCGCCCTTTCCAACGTCTACTTCGCCAACTCGGTGTTCCCGCTGCGCGCCGCCCTGTCCAGACACATGCATGTCGGCCTCGGCACCGACATTTCCGGCGGCCCCAGCGCCTCGATGTTCGAGGCCTGCCGGGCGACGGTGCAGTCGTCGCGCCTGCTGGAAGACGGCGTCGATCCGGCGCTGCCGGCGGCGCAACGCGGCCGGCCGGACTCACGCGTCGATCTCGTGACCGCTTTCCATGTGGCGACGGCGGGGGGCGGCACGGCGCTCGACCTGCCGAT
The DNA here is from genome assembly GCA_018262575.1 of Pseudomonadota bacterium. Taxonomy (GTDB): domain Bacteria; phylum Pseudomonadota; class Alphaproteobacteria; order Rhizobiales; family Pleomorphomonadaceae; genus Pleomorphomonas. The sequence goes on from JAGSYU010000176.1 coordinate 2,890, forward strand.
CGGCCGTTTCGAACCGGGCTGCCACTTCGACGCGGTCGCCATCGACACCACGGCCCGCGACGGTGGCATCCGACTGTTCGGCGACGAGCCCCTCAACGGCGTGTTCGAGAAGCTGATTTACGGCGCCACAAGGGCCAATGTCAGCCATGTCTGGGTCGCTGGCGAGGACCGCCGGCCGACCTGACCCCAATGTCGTCGCCCGACGACCGAAACGAAATGCGGCGGGCATAAGTCCGGCCGTCTCCGCGCCAAATGAAATGGGGGTGCCTGACACCGACGGCATGGCGCCTGTGCATACCTGTTCGATGACAACAGACGGTTGCCAGCTTCAGGTTGGCTTAGCTGAATTTATCACCAGTCCCTTGGCAGGGAATTGGTGGAGCTGAGGGGAATCGAACCCCTGACCTCTGCAGTGCGATTGCAGCGCTCTCCCATCTGAGCTACAGCCCCATCCGGCACGGCTTTTCGGCCGCGAACCCGGCGTCGGGTGAGCCGCTTTTAGGGGGAGGCACCGAGGCTGTCAAGCCTTTCGCGGGTCTTCACCGCGAAAGGAAAGCGCTGACGGCGGGAAGCCGAAAGGGAAGGAAATGGCCGCGTCCCACCAGCCGATAGCCCGACCACTGGCGCCACGGCCGACGGTCGATCGGCTGAACCGGTCCTTCCGCAGACCAAGAAAGCCTCCGATCTTTACCAAGGCTAGCGATCGAAGGACATCGGCAGAGACAAGCGGGCTTGCGACCCTCTCCCACCACCGCTACATCTCGGGAAACTCGTGACGCGAAAGACCCTCTTATGCTGGCTATTGTCTACGTCCTTCAGATGGTGATCCAACTCTACATGTATATCCTGATCGCCTCGGCGATCATGTCCTGGCTCGTCGCCTTCAACGTCGTCAACCTCCGCAATCAGGTGGTAGCGACCATCGCTGGCTTTCTCTACACCATGACCGAGCCGCTCCTCCGCCCCATCCGGCGCCGGATGCCGAACACCGGCGGGCTCGACCTTTCCTTCCTCGTGCTGTGGTTCGGCATCATCCTGCTGCAGCAGGTCATCGCTCTCTACGTCGTGCCCAACGTGCCATTCTGATCGATCCGATGGCCGACACCCCGATCCGGCGCAACGGCTCCGACCTTCTCGTCGAGGTGCGCCTGACGCCGCGCGGCGGCAGAGATCGCATCGATGGAATGAAGACGCTGTCTGATGGTCGTACGGTGGTGGCGGCGCGTGTGAAGGCCGTGCCGGAAGACGGCAAGGCCAACGCCGCCGTGGCAGCGCTGTTGGCCGCCGCGGCCGGCCTGCCGAAATCGGCAGCAGCGGTCGTATCCGGCCCGACAGCGCGCCTCAAGACCATCCGTCTGACCGGCGCCAGTGCCGAGGCGGAGGCCCGCCTCAGGGCAGCCTGCGGCTCCTGACGGCGCGTTCGGTCCGCGTCATTCGTCGGGATCGAGCGCCCGTGCCTCGCCGGGCAGCATGATCGGCACGCCATCACGCACCGGATAGGCAAGGCGCGCCGGCCGCGACACCAGTTCGCGCCGTTCGGGATGCCATTCCAGCGTTGCCTTGGTCAGCGGGCAGACGAGGATCTCCAGGAGCTTGGGGTCGACCTCACCGGCGCGCCGGCCGTCGTTCTCCTGCATGATGCTTTCCTCAGTTGAAAGTGGTCGACGCGCCATCGGCGGCACGCGCCAGCGCAATCTCGGTGATGGCGATCAACGTCTCGGCCCGCATCCGGAGGTTCGGCGCTTCAAGCAACGCTTGCTTCTCGGCCGGCCCATAGGGACTCATCATGGACAGCGTGTTGATCAACGCCTCGGTCGACGCCTTCTCGACGGCGTCCCAGTCGGCTTCCATCTCGTTGGCGTCGAGATAGGCTTCGAATACGGCGAGGAAAGCAGCGCGATCGACCTCTTCCTCGCCGGCCCGCAGCTCGAAATCGCTGGGGAAATCGCAAGTGATTCGGCCAATGCGATAGGGCAGGCCAGCCTCAGCCTCGCCCGTCAGGCGGAAACGGCAGACGCCGGTCAGCGTCACCTGGTAGCGGCCGTCGCCGGTCTCGGCGATTGCCGTGACCCGGCCGACGGTTCCCACTTCGCACAGCGGCGCCGAGCCCTCCTCAACATCGTCAGCGGCATCAAAGCGCGGCTGGATGATGCCGATCAATCGATTGCCGGCCAGCGCCGCGTCGACCATGGCGAGATAGCGCGGCTCGAACACGATCAGCGGTAACAGGCCGCGCGGCAGCAGCAGCACGCCCTTCAGCGGGAAGAGCGGCAGTTCGCCGGGGAGATCGGCGGGACCGACGTAGCTTGCGTTGCCAACCTGCATCGAACACCTTTCACGGATCAGGAGAACAGCACCGAGGACAGCTTGCGCCGCCCGTAGATCGTCATTGGGTCGGTCATGCCCCAGGCCTCGAAGAACTTGACCAGTTGCTTGCGCGCCGCCTCCTCGTTCCAGCCGCGCTCGCGCCGGACGATCTCGATAAGCTGGTCGACGGCGGCCTGCCGGTCGCCCCGGGCGGCCAGTGCCTCAGCCAGCTCGAAGCGAGCCTGGTGGTCGGTGGGATTGGCAGCGACAGCGGCGGCGAGCGCCTCGGTGTCGCCGACGCTGGCAGCTCGCTCGGCCAGTTCCAGTTCGGCGCGGGCACCAGCGATCGCCGCGTCACCGGCCTTCAGGTCCGGCACACGGGCAAGCACGGTCCGCGCATCCTCAAGCTGGCCGGCGGCCGTCAGCGCCCGGACGAGGCCGGCCGTGGCGACCAGCGATTCGGGCTCCAGGTCGAGCACGGCGAGAAAAGCATCGGCGGCGACCTGGACGTCACCGGCGGCGAGCGCTTCCTGGCCGGCAGCGATCAGCTTCTCCTGGTCGGTCGGTCCCATCGGCCCGGCGACGCGCTCGATAAACTGTCGCACCTGGCTTTCCGGCTGCGCGCCCATGAAGCCATCGACGGCGCGGCCCTTGGAAAAAGCGATCACCGCCGGAATCGACTGGATGCCGAGCTGGCCCGCCACTTCAGGATGATTGTCGATGTTCATCTTGACCAGCCGCACCTTGCCCTTGGTGTCGCGCACCACCTTCTCGATGATCGGCGTCAGCTGCTTGCAGGGGCCGCACCAGTCCGCCCAGAAGTCGACCAGCACGACCTTGTCCTTCGAGGCATCGAGCACGTCGCGGGCGAAATCGCGGGTGGTCGTCTCGATCACGTCGTCGGCTGCCGGGGCCGGAGCGGCGCCGGACGAAGCTAAGCCGTTGCCAAAGGTGAAGGTCGGGCTGCTCATCATCTCACTCGACTGCTGGACGCCGGTCTCCGCGGAGGAGGCGGCAAAGAGGAAATTTGTCCGCCCTATATAGGGCGGCAGGGACAAGTTTAACAGCCGCCCCGTCAGGCAAGAAGCGGCAGGTCAACGACGAGTGGCTCGTGGCCGGTGGCCCGCAGGAAGGCGACCAGCCCTTCGGCCGAAACGGCGGTGGTGGCGGTGTTCTCGAGCGGATGGACGTGAACCGGGTCAAGGTCCAGCAATGCCTTCTCGAGCACCACGGTCACCTTGCCGGCGGTGTCGTTGAGGACGCCAAATGGTGTCACCGACCCAGGCAGGATGCCGAGATGCTCCATCAGTTGTTCGGCGCTGCAGAAGGAGACCCGTCCCGACGTGCCGATCGCCGCTTGCACATGCTTGAGGTCAAGGGCTGCATCCTTGCGGAGCGTGATCAGGAAGAGGCGGCTTTTCTTGTCCTTGACGAACAGGTTCTTGGCAAAGCCACCCGACATGCCGCCCCAGATCGCCATCGCAGCCTCGACGGTGGGCAACGGCGGATGCTCGATCGTCCGGTGGGCTATGCCGAGACGATCGAGAAAGGTGAAGAGATCGGCGCGCGTCGCGGCCATGACGAAACCTCGTGGCGGTGGGCAAGTGCCCTGGGACACGCCGATATTTCAGGGAACCATCGGGCAGCGCAAGCCGAAATCGCTGAAAAATCCGGGCCTTGGCAAAGTCGCCCCGTCCTTTTCCCGGCAAAAAATCGTGGGTCGCGAAAAAAGGTCGAAAAAGGCTGTTGCATTCACCGCCGACTTGGGCGATATACCGCCTCGCTCCGGTGACGGAGCGCGCTGAAAAGCGGAGCGCGGGTGTAGCTCAGGGGTAGAGCATAACCTTGCCAAGGTTAGGGTCGTGGGTTCGAATCCCATCGCCCGCTCCATTTTCAGA
>JAGSYU010000177.1 GCA_018262575.1 Pseudomonadota bacterium
ATCAGACCTTTCAGGTCCGAATCTGGGGGCAGTTGCGGCGCCGTCACGTCCCGAACGGTGGCAACAGGGCTGCTTGCTGGCGGTCACGCTCGGCGCTGACGATGGCGTGCGCTTGCTCGTCGGGAATGCCGACAGCGGCGAGGACAGCCTCGGAGAGCTGCAGGCTAGCCTCAAGGGGCAGCAGAACGACTTTGGACGCCCCGACCGCCAGCAACAATCGGGCGTGCTGTGTGTCATAGGCCCGCGCAAAAATCGGCAGGTCCGGCCATTCCGCCCGAGCAACGCGAACGACGTCGGCCGCCGCGGCGCTATCGTTCATGGTGACGACAAGCGCTGCCGCCCGGCCGGTTCCGAGCCGTTTCAACAGCGACCGGTGAATCGCGTTCCCCCAATGGATGGGAACGCCCGCCTTGCGCAACCCTCCCACGGTCAGTGCATCAGAATCGACAGCGGCGATCGGGATGCCGGCTTCGCTCAAGGCCCCGCCGACGGCTCGGCCGACGCGGCCGTAGCCCGCGATCACGACATGGCCATCTTCGCCTTCCGGCGGCAGATCGGGAATCGGCTTTTCGTCGTGCGAAAGGCGCAGCACGACGCGACCGGTAATTGCTCCGACCGTAGGCGCCGACAGCATGGAGAGCCCGACCACCACGACGATCAGGCTGCTGGTCTCAGCCGATATCAAGCCAAAGCCGTTGGCGAGGCCAACCACGACAAAGACGAATTCGCTGCCGCCGGCCAGCAACAGCGACAGCTCGACCGTCAGTGGCTTCGGTAGCCCGATCGCTCGACCAATGGCCAGCAACAAGGCGGCTTTGATGGCCAGGAAGCCGATCAGCGCACCGAAATGCAGCAAGGGCGCCGCGACCACGCGATCAAGGTCAATGCCAAGCCCGACCGACACGAAGAAAACGCCGAGCAGCAGGCCTTTCACCGGCTCGATATCAACCGCGATCTGGTGACGGTATTCGGTTTCGGACACCAGAAGACCGGCGAGAAAGGCCCCAAGGGCCAGCGACAGGCCAATCGTTTGTGTGAGGACCGCCGTGCCGATGGCCGTGACGAGGACCAAGGCCAGGAACAGTTCGCGGATGCCGGTGGCGATCACCATGCGGAACAGGCGGCGAAGAAGCAGGCGTCCGAGCGCCATGATCACGGCAATGGCGATCGACGCCTTGATCACGGCGAGGACAAGGTCGAGGAAGATAGGTCCTCCACCGGGATTGCCGAAGGCCTGCGTCATCAGGAGGACCAGAACAACCGCCAGATCCTGGAACAACAGGATGGCCAGCGCCGAACGACCAAGGCGGCTGCCGACAGCCCCGCGTTCGGTCAGCATCTGCATGACGATGGCGGTCGACGACATCGACAGGGCGGAGCCGACAACGACAGCGGCCGGCAACGTCAGGCCGGCCACCATCAGCAGGGCGGCCATAACCGTCGCCGTTGCCACGACCTGAACACCACCGAGGCCGAAGACGCGAACGCGCATGGCCCACAGCCGATCGAGCGACAGTTCAAGGCCGATCATGAACAGCAGGAAAACCAGGCCGAGCTCGGACAGGAGGGCGATGCCGGCGCGGTCGGTGATCAGGAGATAGTCGATGCCCGGCAGGCTGCCGGAAAAGCGTCCGAGTCCGCCGGGACCGAGCAGCAAACCGATGCCGAGGAAGCCGATGATCGGGCTGATCCGCAGGCGGTGCATGAACGGAAGCACGATGCCGGCGGCCGCCAGAAACACAACCGCTTCGCGAAGGTCGAGCGCCGCCTCGGCAGTCATGAAAGACATCTCCTGTGATCTCGGATCTTATCAGGAGGCCATTGCCGAAGCGATAAGCGGTGGCGGTCTTTGCGTGGTGATGATGATGTACGGCCCCCTCGGCGCAGGACCACGGTATGATCGGGCTTTCGATCGATTGGCCGCTTTCGGTCTCTCGACTCTTTCGGCAAAGCTGCCGGTTGGTGTTCAGATTTCCAATCGCTCAGCGGGCGACTATGGCAGCCGATGGATGGCGACCTGACTTCGCCAATGCCCTCTCGAAGGCCGGCAGGACATGAACGCCAAAAGCCGCTTGATCAACAGATCGAATTGCGTGCCGAGTGTCGTCATTGACGGAAAGAAGCGGGCTGCATCGTCCGCTTCCGATCCTCAGAACAGATACCTGATCAGTCCAGAGACCTGGTGATTTGAGGCGCACCGCCCCCGATACTCGCCTGCTTCTGCCTTGACGGCTGGAACTCGATCTCAACAGCCACGTCCACCTCGTCGCCCAGCGCGGGAGAGGCAAAATCAAGCCCCCAAAGCGATCGCTGAATCACGAGATGCCCTGAAAAGCCAAGCTTCGGATGTTTCTCGATGGGGTGTTCGGCCATGGACCCGTTGAAGATGACATCCATGACGATAGGGTGGGTTTTGCCTCGCAATGTCAGATCGCCCGTGACCTTGCCCGATCGCTCGCCGTCAATCACGATCCGGCGCGACACAAAACGGATTGATTCCCCGGCAAGAAACTCCGCGCCCAGTCCGATTTTCACATCGAAGTCCTCCTTATCCGGATAGGGAAAGTCCGTCTTGACCGACGTCGGCTCGATCTCGACCTCCAGCGCGGAATTCGCCGGCTCGTCCTGGTTCCAGATGAGATGCGCCTTCGCGGTGGTGAAGCGGGCCGTGTAGTTGGAAAGCCCGAAGTGGTTGATCCTCCAGGTGACGCTCGTGTGCGCATTGTCCTGCTCATAGGGTCCGCTCGGTGCCTTCGACAGGTCGGTTGCCATGGCCGGAAAGGCCAAGACAACGGCCAAAATCGCGGTTTTCGTGAACATCTGGATTGTCCGTTTCAACAAGATGAGAGAGCTTGGGGCAGCCTGCCTCGCGGTGTGAGCATGAGTGGCAGCGGGCCGGAAGGTTGGCGGGTAACTGTGGGGCCCGGGAAAGGGACGATCTCACGCGGCGTGCCCCAGATCCGCCCGCAGGCTTGCAAATTCCTGCGCGGTTAGCGAAGGGCGGATGGCAAATTCGAGAGCCGCATGGAAGACTTCCGGCGGCATGGTCTGGAGCATGCCGCCCACCAGAGCCTTGCGCTCCGACGGGTTCATCGCCGGCAGCATCACCCGCATGAAGGCCATGTTCTCTTCCGGTGGCATGGACGCGATGATCCGCATTTCCATCTGGTGCAATTCGGCATCGGAGAAATGCGTCCAGAGGATTGGAGCGATGACCGTCTCCTCTTCATGCATGTGGGCGAAGTCGTCTGCGACATAGGCGGCGAACGCGAGATAAAGAGCGCGTCCGGCCTCTGCCCGACCGCTCGGCTGCGCGTCCTCCACCGCGGCAATTTTCTCCTCCAGCAGCTTGAAGGTGGCTCGGTGGTCGTCATGTTGCGTATCGACCAGGTCTGTTGAGACCGAGTAGCGCTGCAGTGCGACATGGATCTCGCTGTCTTCATGCTCGACATGGGCAGCGGCCATGGAAAGAAGCCGCTTCATGTCCGCAAGAAGCTTTCCCGTCGTGTCGGCGTCAGCAAAGTCATTGGCGCCAAGGCGGGGCAGCACATGGCATTGCATGCGGCGAAGCCCTTTGTGAACGAGGCCGTAGAGATCGTATCGGCCGTTGAGAGCTGGGATTTGGGCGAGGTCTGCATGGACAGTCATGAGGTTCTCCAGTCGTGGTTGCGACAGAGGCATTGGCCTCGATCGGCGTGAGAACGTCATAGGCCCGCAGGTTTCCCGATGTTTCCTAAATGCTTGCTAAGTCTTTCCAGCGTATACTAAGAATTTCCTATCGACCCGCGCTTCAGCGTCTATTGAGTGAGAAGCGTGCTATTGGAACGGAAAGTCTTGATGGGGGCACCATGGAGCTCGAAGACAGTGTTGCTAGCTTTCTCTCCAGCAAGGTGATGATTATCGCGGCGACCCGCGATCAGACTTTGAAAGCGCATATCGGACGGGGCTGCGGAGCCTTTTTCGATAACGATGCTGGCGATGTCGTGCTGTTGTCTTCCGCCTCGCAGTGGCCGGAGTTTTTCGCCTGTGCGGTGAAGGGAGCTCCCATTGCTGTCACCTTCGTCGAGCCGAGCAGCTACAAAGCCATACAAGTCAAAGGGCAGATCAATCAGGTAGTGCCGGCCACGTCCGAGCAGAGGGAGCGAGCCGCTCGGTATATCGAACAAATGCTTCCGTTGATGGCTGGACTGGGAGTCAATCGTCTCCAGCTTTCCACCGTATTCGCAGACGATGCGCTTGCCGCAATTCGCTTCTGGCCAGCCGATCTGTTCGTCCAGACGCCCGGTCCCAGCGCTGGTGAGCCCATGCGGAGGATCGGATGACAAACGTTCCGCTTGAAACCTTGCGTGACAGTTTTGAAGGTATAATGCCGTCTGTGATTGCGACGACCGATCCGGCTGGAATGCCCAACATTTCCTACCTGTCGCATGTCCAATATGTCGACAGCAGCCATGTTGTGCTGTCCAACCAGTTTTTCTCCAAGACGGCTGCAAATGTGAAGGCCAGCGGCAGGGCAACACTCGTCGTCATCGACGGTCGAACCGGCCTTCAGCACGTGCTGGATCTCACGTTCGAGCGATCGATGAGGGAAGGCGAGATTTTCGAGCGGATTTCAGCGCATCTTGACGTCATGGCCGGCCTGCAGGGCAAGTCGGACATGCTGAAGCTGAAGGCAGTCGACATCTACAAGGTGGAGAGCTGCCGTTGTGTCGAGCCTGTGGCCCCGCTGCAGACAGCACCGCAGGCACCGGCGGTTTCCCGTAACCTTCTGGGGGAGGCAGCGGCCACCACGCGTCTTTTTTCGGAAATGACGGATGCCGAAACCCTTCTGGACAGAAGCCTGGAACTATTGGAGCAGAAGTTCGGAGTCCTGCACTCGATGATCTTGCTTACGAACGAGACCGGCAGCAAGCTTTCAACCGTCGCCAGCCGTGGTTATCCGCACTTCGGCTTCGGCGCCGAAGTCGCCTTTGGTGATGGCATTGTCGGCATCGCCGCACAGCGCCGCCTGACGATCAGAATCGCGGATATGCGCCGCGGCCAGCGCTATGTGTCCGCCGTCGCCGAGGCGGGCAGACCGCCGCAGGAAGAAATAGCGATGCCGGTGATTGACCAGCCACAAAGCCAGATTGCTCTGCCGCTGATCGCCAACGGGCGCCTGGCCGGTGTCCTTTTCGCGGAATCTACGGAAAGCTTTGCCTTCTCACACGACGATGAAGCGGCTTTTGAGATCCTAGCGGCCCAAATCGCCGCCGGCCTGGCAATCTTTGAACTCGCCGATGCCAGCAGTGACTATAGCGATCAGCACCCGGCTCTGGACGGTAGTATCCACCAGGGTAAAGGTTTTCGGCTGCGGTTCTTTCCGCATGATGGCGGTGTTTTCATCGACAACGATTATGTCATCAGAGGCGTGCCGGGGCGCCTGCTCTTTCACTTCGTTCAAGCGTATCTGCAAACTGGGCGAACCGAATTTTCGAACCGCGAAATTCGCCGGGACCGGTCGCTGAACTTACCGGAGTTCAAGGACAATCTGGAAACCCGGCTCATCCTGCTACGCCGCCGGCTGGAAGAACGAGGCGGCCCAGTCCGCTTGGAGCGCCCCGAAAGAGGCCAAATTCGCCTTCGCATAGAGGGCATGCCCCGACTTGTCATCGAGTGAGTCCCCCACACAAGTGACAGGTGGCAAGGGGACTATGCTGAGAGAGTCCGGAGCCGTTTTCTGTTTTCAAGAAGGCGTAGCACGTGCGGCGAGTCCGCGAGAACGGGGACTGCCAGTCGCCTCGACGTCACTTTTTCTGGTGGCGCCCATCCCGAAACGCGATCGTGAGCGACGAGGAGAGCCGCCCGTATTATCGGGCGATCATGGCGACCGGTTCGGCGCTGCCTGGGCGCGTTTGTGCACCTGGAGAGGACGGACGATGGATGGCGACCTGATTGCGGCCGGCGCTTTTGGCGGCGTAGAGAGCGCCATCGGCAGCCGCGTGCAGGGTCTGAAAGTCAGGTCCGGTTTCGCCAATGCCGGCAACGCCGCAACTGACGGTCAAGCTCACGGTACCCGTGGTGGCGGCAATCCGGAGATCGGCGGTCATGCGGCGGATGCGATCGGCCACCGCGATTGCCTCCTCGGTCGCCGCTTTCGGCAAAAACAGGGCGAACTCCTCCCCGCCGACGCGGGCAGCAATGCCGCCAGCCGGAGCCGCCGCTGCCAAGGTGGCCGCGAACGCCACCAAGGTACGATCGCCGGTGGGATGTCCATGGGTATCGTTGACCGACTTGAAGTGGTCGATATCGAACAGGATCAGGGCGCCGCGCTCATCGTCGCCGATCAGCGTGGGCAGGATGCGGTCAAGAAAATGACGACGGTTGGCCAAGCCGGTCAACGAGTCGGTTTCGGCGACGATCCGGTAGCGACGCTCCGAGCGTTGTCCGATCATCACCAGTTGCAACAGTCCGAGAAAGACCACGAAGATCGACGACTCGATGAGGCCAAGTCCCAGGGTGTTCGGCAAGGCGATGATGGAAGGATCAAGCGGCGCGGCAATCGACGAAGCAATCCGGTAGACCTGCACCGCGGCATGAGCCCCGATCAGCACCGTGTTCAGTCCGACCGACGGCAGCGGCTCATCCTGATAGTGGCGAACAAGGTCGATGACGATAAAGACAAAATAGACAAACTCGATGCCCGACAGAACGATCGAGCGGGCGTTCATATCGTCGAAAAGGGAGCTGGTCGCCGCGATAACCACCCAGATCAGCGCGCCCGCGCCGGCGATCCAACGATCGAAGCGCCCGGCGAAGCCGGTGAACTGACGGTAGCCCAGCCACAGGACACCGAAGGACGCAAGCAGAATGGCGTTGGCGGTGGTGACAGACAGAACGTCCGGTATGTGACCCCGCAGGGCAACCAGGGTCATGGTCAGAACGGCCAGTCCGAAGGTCACCCCCCAGGACAGGATGCAGGTCTCGGAACGTGAGGACGACCAGATCAGGATCAGGCTGACGCAGATGCAAAAGCTCGCCGCCGATACCGTGAATAGAAGGGTTGGAATATCAAGAAACCCGTCCAAGTCCGCCCCCTCTGTGGAAAGTTCGGCACCTCACTTGCTCATATGTAGCACGATGATTCTAAAAGCCGCATGAATCGAGCGAGTTTGCCTGCGCTGCCGCCGATTTTTGCCGGATATCTTCCAGGGGCACACCAAGCGACACGCTCTGTCCGGCTTCAGGCTGGAACCTCGGCGGTGAAACCGCCATCCTCGAAGCGTGCCAGAAGATCGAGGGCGTTCTTTGAAGACGCATAGTGCGTCCAGCGGCTCGTATCGTCGTTGCCATCGAACAGCACAAGCTTCTGACCCTCGCTCGGCGACAGCCAAAGCGCGGGATCGTCCATGCCGGCGGTGCGAATGAGATCTGCCTCGGCAGGCGCCGCCGGGATGTCGGTCTGGGCATCGCCAAACGTGTCGCTTTCGGTTTCGGTGGCGTTGCCCGGGGTGACGTCGAGGCCGTCTTCGGGACGGAAGGCTTCAGGAAACTCCGAAAACTCGATGGACACCTCGCTATCGGAGATCAAGGCGACCTTGATCATCACCCGGTCCTTCGGCACGGCGAGGATGAAACCCTGGTCGCCAGCGGCATCGAGGAGGTCGAAATAGAGAGGGTTGAAAAAATCGCCGGTGGCACCGTATGGATCGAACGGAAACTCGCCACCGACGATCAGTTGCGAGCCGTCGCGACAAACGCCCGCCCAGAGAAACCGGCTGCCCGAATGCCGTTTCAGCACGTCCCGTGCCTTCTGCACCCAATCGGATTGCCCAAAATCACAGTCGTCGAGCGTCGGGGCGGCGACATCTCCAGCAACACCCGCCGACGGCTCGACAATCGCCTCGCCGGAGACGGCACCATCGCCAAAGCGAACGCTGGCGATTATGGCGTCCAGTCCCTGGCGATCGGACGCAGGGATCTTCCCGGCGGACACGGTGGCGGCCACATAGCCGGTACTGCCATCAACACCTTCAAAGAACCAGGACCGGCCGGTCGAGAAGCCGATGCGGACGCCTTCGATCAAATAGGTGTCGCCGATCATTTCGACAAAGGTACCGCCAACACCACCGACAGTCCTGTCGCCGTTGCCAAGGATTTCGCTCGGCAGCACGTAATCACCATAAAAGAGCGTCTTGAAATCATCAATGAGGGCGCCGGCCTCGCTGTCGGAGGCGGCAGGAAACGTCGCCAGGAGGACCACCGCCAGGCGATCGGGCGAAGCAAAGGTGACGATGCGAGCGCCATCCCGTTCGGTCCTGGACGTCCGCCAGCCGGCCGGAGCGGCAAAAGCGATACCCGCTGACTCCGCGGAAACCACCGGCGGCGCTGCCAGTTCGAGGACGCCCGTCTCATCGGACGACGTTGCGGCCGGAGACGCCGTCTTTTGCCGGCTCGCGTCACCGTCCGCGAAGGTCGTCTGCGATAGAAGGCTGTCGAAAATGGTGGCCAGATTGACCTGTCTTTCAGAACTGCTTTCAAGGTGCATCAGAAACTTGCGCCCGTCGGCCCGAGGCTGATCGGACACCGCGGCGAAGCTGTTGAGGTCGTTAGTCCGGGTGTGAACATAGGTGGCTTTCCAGCCGTCAACGATGGTCGTCTTGTGGGAGACGATGTCGGCATAGCCGAGGATTGGCTCGTCCTGGAGCCACCATTCCGCCCAAAACGCCATCTTTCCATTGGCGCTTTCGAAGGTGTAGCCGCGGTTCTTGCTGCGCTCGGTCACCTTCCAGTCGGAGGGCACATTGAAGGTCGCCTCGCCGAGCTTGTATTCAGTCAGGCTGGCGGCGACCGCGTGCGGTAGTACCGACAGCAGCAAGATGGCCGCGAGGGCAAGTGCACGAAGCGGCGATCGAACGGCATCTTTCCTCATGGTGTCCTCCCCTGCGGACCAGATGCTTCGCCCCAGCGGGCGAGCGCCTCGCGAACGTGCTTGAAGGGCTGCTCGAAGCCCTCTTTTTCGATGATAACCGGACTGCCGGAGGCGAGGTGGAGGCGAAGTCCGGTGGTGTCGCGAGCGAGCTGGACGCTGCCGGCAGCGGTGTAGGCGCCCAACGCGGCGAGCAGAGGCACAAGTCTCGTCAGCCAGCGTGGCAATCCGCGCCGGTAAGGCTCAACCCTGGTGATCTCAGAGAAGCCGATCGCTCGTTCCCCGAACGCGGTGGCAATGCGAAGTCCGTCGCGTTCGATGACCAGGGACCACGCCGCGCGGTTGGCCGAATGGATCAGGATGGACAGGGCGATGACAGCCGGCAAACCGGTGAGCCAAATGACCGGATGCACGAGTCCCCAGTGCTCTGGGTCCTCCCGCGCCATCCAGACCGGCAGCATCAGCAGGAAGCCACCGAGCAGGTAACCGAGCAGATCGGGCATGACGACCGCCGTCATCCTTGAATAGGCGAGCACCCCTTCGGGACGCCTGGCTTGCGGCGCGACATAGACGACGATGGCG
>JAGSYU010000291.1 GCA_018262575.1 Pseudomonadota bacterium
CTTGCAGACGCCGTTGCAGCCACAGATTTCCGCGTCATCGGGCAAGGCTGCAACGGCCGCCATAGGGTCCAGCGGCACGCCGCCCTGGAACGACTGGCCAAAGATCAGCGTGTCGCGCATGGCCGAGACGTCGCTGCCCTTCTTCATCAGGTCGAAGAACCACGAGCCATCGGCCGTGTCGCCGTAGAGCACCGTGCCGACGATGCGGTTGTCCTTCAGCACCAGGCGCTTGTAGACGCCGGCCGAGGCGTCGCGCAGCACGATTTCCTCGCGGTCGGGCGCCTCGGCGAAGTCGCCGGCCGAGAACAGGTTGATGCCGGTGACCTTCAGCTTGGTGTTGGTCACCGAGCCCTGATAGTCCGCCGCGCCGCCGGAGAGCCGATCGGCCAGCGCCCGGGCGCTTTCGTAGAGCGGCGCCACCAGGCCGTAGCAGATGCCGCGATGCTCGGCGCATTCGCCGAGGGCGTAGATATCGGGGTCGGAGGTCGCCATGCCGTCGTCGACGACGATGCCGCGATTGACGGTGAGGCCGGCGTCGCGCGCCAGACCGGCGTTGGGGCGGATGCCGACGGCCATCACCACCATCTCACCGGCGATGACCCTGCCGTCTTCGAGCTCGATGCCCTCGACCTTGTCGGTGCCGAGGATCGCCTTGGTGTTGGCCTTGGTGATGATGTCGATGCCGCGGTCGGCCAGCGCCTTTTTCAGAATGTAGGCGGCCGGCGGGTCGAGCTGGCGCTCCATGATGGTCGGCATCAGGTGGATGACGGTGACCTCCATGCCCTGGCGCTTGAGGCCATAGGCGGCTTCAAGGCCGAGCAGGCCGCCGCCGATGACGATGGCGCGGCCGCCCCGGCGGGCGATCTCCAGCATGCGATCGACGTCGTCGAGATCGCGATAAGCGAGCACGCCGGGCAACTGGTGGCCGGGCACCGGAATGATGATCGGCGAGGAACCGGTGGCGATCACCAGCTTGTCGTAAGCGGCCGTCCGGCCATCGGCGGCCGTGACGATCCGGTTGGCGCGGTCGATTTGGGTGACGCGGGCGCCCTTCAACAGCGTCACGCCATTGGTCGCGTACCAGGCCTCATCGTGGATGACGATGTCGGCATAGCTCTTCTCGCCCGACAGCACCGGCGACAGCATGATGCGGTCGTAATTGACGCGCGGTTCGGCGTTGAAGATGGTGACGTCGTAGGCGCCGGGCGCCTTTTCGAACAGCTCTTCCAGCATGCGGCCGGGGGCCATGCCGTTGCCGATGATGACGAGTTTCTCGGTCATGAGACTCACTCCGCGGCTTCGACGAAGCGGTGACGTTCGTAGAGGAACTTCAGCACGGCTTGCCGGCACTTGAGGTAGGAACGGTCGGAGGCAAGGGCGATGCGGTCGCGCGGCCGGGGGATCGGCACGTCGAGGATTTCGCCGATGTGCGCTGCCGGCCCGTTGGTCATCATGACGATGCGATCGGACAGCAGCACCGCCTCGTCGACGTCGTGGGTGATCATGATCATCGTGTTGCCGAGGCGGGCGTGGATATCCATCACCGCGTCCTGCAGATGGGCGCGCGTCAGCGCGTCGAGCGCTCCGAACGGCTCGTCGAGCAGCAGGATCTTCGGCTCCATCGACAGTGCTCGGGCCAGGCCGACGCGCTGCTTCATGCCGCCGGAAATCTCGGCCGGCCGCTTGTCGCGGGCGTGGGCCATCTGCACCAGATCGAGGTTGTGCATCACCCAATCATGCCGCTCGGCGCGGCTCTTCCGGCCGGCAAACACCTTGGATACCGCCAGGTTGACGTTGTCGTAGACGCTGAGCCAGGGCAGCAGCGAATGGTTCTGGAACACCACCGCCCGCTCCGGACCGGGATCGTTGACCTCCCGTCCCTCCAGCAGGATCGCCCCGGCGGAGACGCGCGTCAGTCCGGCGATCAGGTTGAGCAGCGTCGACTTGCCGCAACCGGAATGGCCGATGATCGACACGAACTCGCCCTGGTCGATGGTCAGCGTCACGTCGCAGAGCACGTCGGTGACGACGCCGCCGCGTTCGAAGCTTTTGTCGATGTGGTCGATCTTGAGATAGGCGCTCATCTAGGTCTCCCTCACGCGGCCGTACGGGTGATGACGCGCCCAAGGAAGCCCACCAGCTTGTCGAGGACGAAGCCGGTGATGCCGATGTAGACGAGCGCCACGATGATGTCGGAGAGGCGCGAGGAGTTCCACGCGTCCCAGATGAAGAAGCCGATGCCCACGCCGCCGGTCAGCATTTCCGCCGCCACGATGGCCAGCCACGACAGTCCCACGCCGATGCGCAGGCCGGTGAAGATGTAGGGCGCCGCCGCCGGCAGCATGATGCGCAGGAAGAATTCCAGCTGGGCATGATGCGCAGGAAGAATTCCAGCTGGTTGAGCCGGAGCACGCGGGCGACGTTGCGGTAGTCCTCGGGGATATTGCGCACGCCGACGGCGGTGTTGATGATCACCGGCCAGATCGAGGTGATGAAGATCACGAAGATCGCCGACGGGTTGCTGTCCTGGAAGGCGGCCAGCGACAGCGGCAGCCAGGCAAGCGGCGGCACCGTCCGCAGAATCTGGAAGATCGGATCGAGGCCGCGCATGGCCCAGATCGACTGGCCGATCAGCGCGCCGATCGCCACGCCGACCACCGCCGCCAGCCCGAAGCCGATAGAAACGCGCTCCAGCGAGATCAGCACGCGCCAGGCCAGGCCGATGTCCTGCGGGCCGTTGTTGAAGAAGGGTTGGGCGATCAGGTCGGAACTGTCGGCCCAGATCTGGGTCGGCGGCGGCAGCGGCGCTCCGGCGCCCGAACAGCTCACCTGCCAGATGGCGAGCAACACGGCGAGCACGACGAGCGGCGGGATGACGTTGCGGGCAAGGTTGGCGGCGATGCGGCCGAGATCGATCCGGCTCACCGGGGCGCGGCCGAGCGGCACGACCTTGCCGGATGGAGCCGGCTGGGCGGCCGCTTCGATCGGTGCTTTTCTGGCGGTGGCAGTCATTGGGCTGTCTCCGAGGAATCTAACGAGGTGGAAATTCGCTCCGGCGAGTCGGATAGCGTGGCTTTCGAGAACCGGAGCGGACTTTGAGGTCCGTGAGCACCGGAAGCGCAGAAAGTCGCGCTAGACGGCCGCCGGAGTAGAATTTCAGGCCATGGCCTTGATGGTGAGGCTGTCGAGGGTAGGCCCCTGGATTTTCGGGGTCGAACACCTTGCCGTCGAAGAAGGTCTCCGGTCCGCGCGAGGTGCCGGCCGGAATGTCGGCGGCGGCGATGCCGAGGTCCCCGGCGGCGGCCCGCCACAGGTCCTCGCGGTTGACCTTGTCGACCAGTGCCTTGATGTCGGTGTCGGCGGCCAAGTGGCCCCAGCGGATGTTCTCGGTCAGGAACCAGGCGTCGTGGCTCTTGAAGGGGTAGGAGGCGTGCTCCTTCCAGAACTTCATCTCGAGGCCGGTGTTCTCGAGGAGGCGGCCGTTGCCGTAGTTGATGGTGCCCTTCAGGCGGCCGAGCACGTCCTTCGGCGGCACGTTGAACCACTGGCGCTTGCCGAGGAGCGCCGCCATCTCCTCCTTGTTGTCCAGGATGTCGGCCCACTGCTGGGCTTCCATCACCGCCATCAGCAGCGCCTTGGCGGCGTTGGGGTTGGCCTCGATCCAGTCGGAGCGCAGCGCCAGCGCCTTTTCCGGGTGGCCCTTCCATAGCTCGCCGGTGGTGCAGGCGGTGAAGCCGACGCCCTGGTTGACCAGTTGCTCGTTCCACGGCTCGCCGACGCAGAAGGCGTCCATGTTGCCGACCTTCATGTTGGCGACCATCTGCGGCGGCGGCACGACGATGGTCGACACATCCTTGTCGGGATCGATGCCGCCGGCCGCCAGCCAGTAGCGAATCCACAGGTCATGGGTGCCGCCGGGGAAGGTCATGGCCACCTTCACCTCGCCGCCGCCGGCCTTCTTGGCGGCGAAGGCCTCCCTGAGCTTGCCGGCGTCGAGGCCGACGCCGGTGGCCGCATACTCTTTCGCCACCGAGATGCCCTGGCTGTCGAGGTTGAGGCGGGCAACGATCGACATCGGCACCGGCACGCTGTTTTGCGTCACCTTGCCGGTGGAGATCAGGTAGGGCATCGGCGTCAGGATATGGGCACCATCGATGCCGTTGGCGGCGCCGCCGAG
>JAGSYU010000292.1 GCA_018262575.1 Pseudomonadota bacterium
GGCTACGTCACCGGCGACGGGACGGGCCTCGTCGCCGAGGCGACGGCGGCGGCCAAATCGATCCGCGAGGTGGCCGACAAGCTCAACCAGCAGGTCGGGCCGATCAGCGACAGCGTCTCGAAATTCTCGAGCCGCGGGCTCGACAGCGTCGTGGCGCTGGCCGATCAGGGCCGGCAAGCCCTGGCCCGGCTTGACCGCGTGCTGCAGGGCATTGAAAAGAATCCGCAACAGTTCATCTTCGGCGGGCAGGGCGTGCCCGAATACGCGCCGCGCAGATAGGAGGCGATGTTGGCTGCTGTTCATCCGGGTCGGCGCATGGGTCCTGCCGCGGCGCTCGCCTGCGCGCTCGTTTTGGCGGGCTGCTCGACGATCGGCCTCGGGTCAACGCCCAAGCCGGACGCCATCTTCGATCTCGGCGTGCCGACGACCTTCGACGGCGCGGCCAAGCGCTCCTCGGCCCAGCTTCTGGTGCCGGTGCCGAACGCCAGCGATGTCCTGTCGACCGCGCGCATCGCCGTGCGCGACGATGGCGGATCGATCTCCTATCTGCCGGGGGTTTCCTGGTCCGATCAGCTGCCGTCGCTGATCCAGACCATCCTGGTGCGCGCCTTCGAGAATTCCGGCCGCGTCAAGGCGGTTGGCAAGCCGGGCGAGAGTCTGGCCATCAACACTCAGGTGCTCGTCGACATCCGCGCCTTCGAGATGGACGTCACCGGTGCTCCGACCGCGCGCGTCACGCTCGGCGTCAAGCTGCTCGACGAGCGCAACGGCCAGGTGCGGGCCACCAGGGTGTTCGACGTCAGCCGCCCCTCGGCGTCCGACCGACCGAAGGACGCCATCGCGGCGATCGACCAAGCCGCCACGGCGGCGGTGGCCGAGGTGGTGGCCTGGACGGCATCGGCGCTGTAGACGGCAGAGCCTGCCTCGGCGGCCGATCACCTGTCTCATCTGTCTTCCTGGTCCCTCTTTCACAAGGAACGAGGGGACGCAGCTTGGGTCTATCCTCCGCTGGAAGAGGTTGACACGGCATCGTCTCGATATCGGGCAGGAAACAATCGTCCGTGGCGCCAGCCCCCAGCCCGGTAAACAGCTAAGTACTTATACTCCCGATATAAATTCGGTTCGTAGAGGTGACGGGCAGCAAGAACTGTGAAAGATTACAACTCGAAACATATGCGAACTGGCGGGGGGCCAGAAGCGGGACATCGTATCCATCGGTGTTGGCATTAGTGCCGTACGAGCGATCGTTGATCGTCGAGTTACGGCCTTGTGGTCACGCGGATCGAGCACTCTGGGGGCTGAAAGCGTGACGACGAGCTGTTTGCCGAGGCTGCATCGTGGCCTGACGTCCGCCGTATCGGTCATGGCCGTGCTTGCCGGGGCCATGGTGCCAGCCGAGGTGATCGCCGGTGACGTCACCGTAGATACAAGTCTTTTAGCGAGTGTATACGGCAACAGCAGCGGCGATCCGACGGTTCCGGACAGCTCAGTCCCTACTTCCAGCAACACGCTGACAATCCAAGCTGGCGCGGACGTAATTTCCGCGTACGGCGCATTTGCAACGTCTGGGGACGCCAACAACAACCTCGTCACATTGACCGGCGGGACTTTGGTGAGTGAACTGTATGCCGGCTTTTCTATAAACGGTAGTGTTGATCACAACACAGTCAACGTCAGCAGCGGGTACGTGCAAGGTCGGATTATTGGCGGCTACACGACAAACAATGGCGACGCCACTTACAACACGGTTACCGGCAGCGGTGGTCATCTCGGAGTACTGGTGCTCGGAGGTTATTCCGACCAGGGAAACGCTACCTACAACGCCGTCAGCATCAGCGGCGGCAACGCATTTGACGTCATTGGAGGCCTCTCCGAGGATGGCAATGCCAACCACAACAGCGTTGACATCAGCGGCGGCACGTTTACGGGCAATTCCATCATCGGTGGCGCGACCGCGGCGAATGCTGCCACAGACAATACGGTGACCATCAGCGGTACCCCCTTGATCTCGAGCGGCGTCGCGCTCTACGGAGGCGTTTGCAATGCCGGCAGTTGCACAGGCGATCTGTTCTCGGACAACACGTTCAACCTCAAGACCGCCGGCCTGACCGTCGCCAGCCTCACGAACTTCGAGTACCTCAACTTCTATCTGCCGACGAGCCTCGCAGCCGGCCAAACTATGCTGACCGTGACCGGCACAGCCGATCTGACCAATGGCAGCGGCACATCCTCCACCGTCAATGTCGGCATCAACGGCGCCGCCTCGGCCCTGGCCGTCGGCGACAGCGTCACGCTGATCCACGCGGGAACGCTGACCACCACCGCCGATCTCAACGACACGGCGACCGGATCGGGCATGCGCTGGACTACGTGTTTGGCATCTCGGCGACCGCGACGGACCTCACCGCCACCGTTCAGTCGGTCGGCGTGTCGGAACCGAGCAAGGCGCTGTCGGAAGGCGTCGTCTCCGGGGCGTCCTTCGTCAACCAGGGCGCCGACCTCGCGGCCGGCAAGGGCATGGCCAACGCCATCAGCGCCGCCGAGGCGGGCTGGTCGTCGTTCGGCGCGGTGTCCGGCGGCTCCATCCGCACGGAGACCGGCTCGCATGTGGACGTCACCGGCGTGTCGCTGATGGCTGGCCTGTCC
>JAGSYU010000293.1 GCA_018262575.1 Pseudomonadota bacterium
CGTCGCCGGTGTAGGGCGCCTTCATGAAATAGGCGGCCAGCATCGGCGTGATCAGGCGGGCGGTCAGCAGCGAGAAGAACACGGCGATGGCCACCGTCAGGCCGAACTGCCGGAAATACTGGCCGGGAATACCGCCCATGAAGCTGACCGGCGAGAAGATGGCGATGATGGTCGTCGAAATGGCGATCACCGCGAGGCCGATCTCGTCGGCCGCTTCCACCGAGGCCCGGTAGGGCTTCTTGCCGGTGCGGATGTGGCGGACGATGTTCTCGATCTCGACGATGGCGTCGTCGACCAGGATACCCGTCACCAGCGTGATGCCGAGCAGGCTGACCATGTTGAGCGAGAAGCCCAGCATGTCCAACGCGAAGAAGGTCGGGATGGCCGACAAGGGCAGCGCGATGGCCGAGATGATGGTCGCGCGGATGTCGCGCAGGAACAGCAGGACGACGACGACGGCGAGCAGCGCGCCCTCGATCAGCGTCTTCATCGAGTTTTCGAAGCTGTTGTAGGTCTGCACCGTCGAATCGTCGATGCGCTTCATCGACACGTCGGGATACTCTTGGGACAGCTTGCCGATCACCTTGCCGACGCCGTCGGACACCGTGGCGTCGCTCGCCCCCTTGGCGCGGTAGATGGCAAAGGCCACCGCCGGCCGGCCGTCGAGGCGGGCAAACGACTTCGGCTCGGCCCAGTGATCGACCACCTTGCCGACGTCGCTGAGGCGCACGTCGCGGCCATCGCCGAGCGGCAGCCGCGTCGCGGCGAGATCATCGAGCGAACGGGCGCTGGCCAGCGTGCGCACGGCCTGCGACTGGCCGCCCACCTCGCCCTTGCCGCCCGACAGGTCGACGTTGACCGCCTTCAGCGCCGCGTTGACCTGAGCGGCGGTGAGGCCGAGCGCCATCAGGCGGTCGGGATCGATCTGCACCTGGATTTCGCGCGTGACGCCGCCCATGCGCTCGACGCGACCGACGCCGGTCACCGTCTGCAGGTCGCGGATCACCTTGTCATCGACGAACCAGGACAATTCCTCCGGCGTCATGGCCGGCGACGCCGCGGCATAGGTGATGATCGCCTGCCCCTCGATGTCGATGCGGCGGACGATCGGCTCGTTGATCGAGCCCGGCAGGTCGCTGCGGATCTCGGCGATGGCGTCCTTGACGTCGTTCAGCGCCCGGTCGGTGGCAACGTCGAGGGTGAATTCCACCGCGGTGGTCGAGGCGCCGTCAGTGACCGTCGAGTAGAGGTGGCGCACGCCGGTGATGCCGGCGAGAGCGTCCTCCACCGGCTTGGTCACCTGCGTCTCCAGTTCGGAGGGCGCCGAGCCTGAATCGGTGATGGTCACCGAGACCAGCGGCAGGTCGATGTTCGGCATCAAGGTGATCGGCAGCCGGGCGAAGGAGTAGAGCCCCAGCGCGAGCAGGCAGACGAACAGCAGGATCGGCGGCACCGGATTGCGGATCGCCCAGGCGGAAAAGTTCCAGTTCATCCCTTGACTCCCGCACCAGTCTTCACGTCAACGCCAGTCTTGACTCCAACGCCTTCGACAACCTGCGACTTGACCTTGTCGCCGCTTCTCAAGAACGTCCCGGCCTTCGAGACCACCAGTTCGCCCTCGGCGAGGCCGTCCGTCACCTCGATCAGGCCGGCATCGGTGAGGCCGGTCTTGACCGTTCGCGTATCGACGACGCCGTCCTTGACCACCTGTACCGTCGATGTGCCGCCGTCGTCGGCAATCGCCGCCACCGGCAGCACCAGTCCGTCGCTGCGGGCGACCTCGACCGTGCCACGGGCGAAGGCGCCGACGCGCAGGCCCTTGGCGTCCGGCAGGGCGATGCGCGCCTTGCCGAGGCGTGTGGCGGCATTGATCTCCGGCTGCACCAGACGCACGAGCCCGGCCACCGGCGTGTCGGAGCCGGACGGCTGCACCGTCACCGTCTGGCCGATGCTGAGTGACGAACAGCGCCGTGCTGCTCGCCGCGGCGACCTGCCCGACCACCGCCGTGCGGCTCAGCACGAGGCCGGCCCGCGGCGCCTTGATGTCCGTCTTGGAGCGGCGAAGCTCCAGTTCGGCCCGCTGCGCCTCGACCAGCTTGCGCCCGGCCTCGGCGGCGGTCAGGGCCTGCCGGGCGACCAGGAGCTGGGCCTTGGCCTGTTCGGTCGCCAACTGGCGTTGTTCGAACGCCTCCTTGGCGATGGAGTTGGTGCCGACCAGCGTCCGCCCGCGCTCGAACGCCTGGGCCGTCTGGATCGCCAGGGCCTCGGCCGAGCTGATCTGGGCGCGCGCCTGGGCAATCTGGGCGTCGGTCGAGGCAAGCTGCGAGGTGTTCTGGGCCAGGAGCACGTCGATGCTGTCGACGGCGAGCCGCGCCAGCACCGCGCCCTCCTCCACCTGATCACCGGCGTCGAAGAAGATGCTTTCGATCTTCAATCCCTCGACGCCCGGCGTCACCAGCACCTGCTCGCGGGCCACCAGCGTACCGGTGACGATCACCTTCTGGCTGAGCGCCTGCCGGCCGGCCGCGACGACGCTGACCGTCGGCACCACCTCCTGAGCGGCAGGCGCGGCGGGCACGGCGGCGGACGCCGCATCCTGCGCCGGCGCCGGCAACGTTACGATCAAGGTCGCCAGCACCGCGCCGACCAAAGGCATACCCCAGAACTTCATGACAAAACGTCCCCGTGACCGGCCCGTACCGGCCCCAAAACATGAACAAAAGTTAATCCGCGCTGACATGTGGCTTCACCCCGCAGTTTCCAAGGGGGGAACGGCCGCCGACGCTTCATTTTCCAAAACCGCCGTGACAACACGTGACAGGATGGTTTCCGCCCGCTCGACGTCATAGTCCGGGTCAAGGCCCATGCGCAGGATGACGCCGTCGGCGAAGGCGACCAGCGTCATCATCAGCGTGTCGACGTCGGCGTCGGCGGCGATTTCGCCCGTCGCCTTGGCGCGCGCGAACACCCCCTGGATCAGCTTGCGGTTCTCCGTCTCGCACTTGGCAAAGCAGGCGCCGACCGTCGTGTTGCGCATGCTCTCGACATAGACCTCGAGCATCATCTGCACCGCCCGGCGGTCGCGCATCGTCTCGATATAGGTGAGGCCGCAGCGGAGCAGGCGGTCGTGCAGCGAGCCGGGCTCCAGCAGCACTTCCAGGATGCGCCGGCCGGCGCACTGTTCCTCATGGGCGATCGCCTCGATGATCGCGTCCTTGGAGCCAAAATAGCGGTAGAGCCCGCCGGGGCTCATCTTCGCCTCGGCGCAGATCTCCTGCATCGACGTGCGATGGAAGCCGGCCCGCGAAAAGCAGGTGCGCGCCGCGTCAAGGATGTGGGCGCGCCGCTCGTCCTGCGGCGACACCGCGTCGGACCGCTGAGCCGCGGGCGGACTGAAATTCATGCGTGGCTCCCCTGGAGCAGGATGCGAACGAACGTTCGTTCCCATAGAATTGTGTCTGTCCGACGTCAATGCAAGCCGCCCCGGATCGTTCACCTCTGGTCACCGTCAGCGCCGAGATACCCCCGTATTGGTATGACTTTATGGCTAAAGGCTTGTGCCGATTTCGCTTTGGCGACGGATCGGCCGTGGCGCGACTGAGGCGGCGAGGGTGAGGCCGGCGCCACGCGTCGGCGGGAAGGTCGGAGGCCAACATCTCCATGTGTATCCCGTACGTTAGCCGGCTATTTCCTCTGCGCGAATACGGATAAGAAACCTCATCTTTCTTTTTAACTTGCGGCGCTCTGAAATCGGGTTCATGCTCCTGTTTGTCCGCAACAAACGAAAGGAGGTGCCCGGTGAACTTAAGCAATCGATCCTCGATCGAGGCAACAATTCGCTGGACAATAGCTTCCTTAAGCGATCTCCAGTTCTGAAATTGCCAACCTGTCGTTGCGACGAACTATCATCGTTGCACGAAGACTGATGGTCGCGTCCCGTTACTGAGAAACGGCGGCGATCGTCGGATCGGGGATAGCGCATGCCTCGTTCCATTCCCGAGGGGATGGAGCGGGGCATGTTGCCATTCCCAAACGGTTCCTTCAAATTCGTGTGATCGCGACGCGTCCGGTGGCATTTTGCCCCCCGGGCACCGCAACGGCATGCGGTGCGGCCGGCGACACCGCGTGATGGCGG
>JAGSYU010000002.1 GCA_018262575.1 Pseudomonadota bacterium
GGACGGGTTCTGACGCCCGATGATCGGCTCAGGGCCGACGTGATCGAGCAGATCCTGTGCTTTTTCGAATTTGATCTCGCGACCACCGCAGCGCGCCATGGCGTCGACCCGGCCGTCTTTTCGGCCGATCTCGACAAGCTGACGCCGCTCGTCCGCGCCGGATGGGTGACGGCGGACGGTGGACGGATCGCCATCACCCGCCACGGCGCTGAGTTGGCGCGCCTCGTCGCCTCGGCCTTTGATGCCTATCTCGGCACGGGTGGGCGCCATTCGGTAGCGGTGTAGTCGGCGCCGAAGCATGTCGAGCAGAAGTGTGCAGCGGTCTTGCTCGACATGCGTACGGACAAAGACCTGAAGCGGACCGAGCGAATCTGAAAGATCGCGACACGCTTCAGGGCGTCAGTGAATACCGGTCATCTTGCAGACGCGACAGACATCGACAAGGCGAATGCGGTCATTGCGTTCGATGGCGATGATGCCGCGCCGCTTGAGGTCGGACAACACACGGCTCACCGTCTCGATGGTCAGGCCGAGGAAGTCGGCGATCTCCTGCCGCGTCATCTTCAGCACCACCAGTTCGGTGTCGGTGCTGTGCCGCTCGCTCGGTCGTTCTGGGCCAGGACAGCCGACGACGCCGCGACCAGGCACGAAGCGCATCAGAAAGCTCGCCACCCGCTCGGTGGCCGACTTGCGGCCGAGCAGCACGGCGTGGCTGTGCAGCGCCTCGATGCGCATCAGCAGGCAGCGATTGACGTGGGCGAGCAGGTCGGTCGACTGGTCGATGTCGCGGCGATCGAGCACTCGCACCTCGGCCGGCGTCAGAGCCTCGGCCGTACAGTCGTAAAGGCCGGTCAGCGAATGGCCGCAGAGGTCGCCTTCGCCAAGAATGTCGACGACTTGGCGGCGGCCGTCGCCGAGCAGGCGATAGAGCATGATCTGACCGGTGACCACCTCATAAAGGTGGTTCGCGGCGTCGTCCTCGCGGAACAACACGGCATGGGCGTCGTGGCGATCCAGCCGAGCGCGCAGCGAGGTTCGATAGCGCGTCCAGGCGCTGTCGTCGACCGGCGCGCGCACCCTGGTGCCGGCATAGCGGCTGCGATGGCGTCCGTTGTCGAAGCCGCCGGAGCCAGAGCCGTCGTCGAATGACGTCTTTTTTTCAATGAACATCGATCCCTCCTCGATGGCACACGCTCGATACACATGGTCGACACGCCACCGGAAGATCGAGCCGGCCATCCGTCCATGGCCGTCCACTCTCCGTCAGCTCGGCCGAAACCCGTCCGCTTCGGCCGCACCACTATCGATATTGGCACAATATGGACAATTGCGCCCTGCGGTAATTCGTTTGGATACTTAACCATCGGAGGGAACTTGGTCGCAAACGCCAACAGCCAAGCGCCGGCCGGCCGCAAACTTTGCGTTGCCGCCGACCTTTCCTGGCAGTCAGGGGTAGTTGATCCCAGGATAAAACGAGCGCCCATATGGACGATCCAGGCAACCGTCGCCCCGCCTCCTTACGCCCAGGAGATGAAAAAACCCGGCGAGCCGGGCGACCTGCGAACCACCTGGGCAGGCTCGATCAGGCGGTGATCGCCTCCAGCCAGTCAGCAGCCGGCGGCTTGCGCAGAATCTTGAGGTCGGACAGGCCTTCGGTCTCGCGGGCGATGGTCCGCGACGACTTGCCGGAGATGGCGATGACCTTGGGGGTCGCCCCAGCCTTCTCAAGATGGCGGACAAGTTCGCCGCCGCTCATGCCTGGCAGGCCGAGGTCAACGATCATCGTGTCCTCGGACGTCAGGGAGGAGGAATGAATGAACTCCTCGGCGCTGGCAAAGACACGCACCGGCAATCCCGCTCCGGAGAGCAGGGATTCCAGTGCGTCGGCGACCGAAGGATCGTCTTCGACAATTATGTACATCGGCAACACTCTTGATCCGCCAAAAATCTGCAAAACGCAAACCAGTCGCAGGAAAAAGTAGTGTGCCCCGATCAACCGACAATGTTTATCCGTGATCTCCCGTATGCGCAGTCAGCACGATGCGGACGAGATCGGCCGCATTGCGGGCGCCGAGCTTTTCCATGATGCGTGCGCGGTGCACCTCAATGGTCCGAGGGGAAATGCCAAGGCGTCGTCCGGCTTCCTTGTTGGAGGCACCGCCGGTGATCTCCTGAAGCACATCGCGCTCGCGCGGTGTCAGGTGCTCAGCGCCGGGGAACGTCAGGCTGGGCGCGCCACCGTTGTTATGGCGACCGTAAGAGGCAATCGCCTCGCGCACGCGCGTCACCACCGTATCGGCGTCGAACGGCTTCTCGATGAAGTCGGTGGCTCCGGCCTTGATGGCACTCACAGCCATGGGAATATCACCCTGGCCGGAGATGATGAACACCGGCGAGGGAAAGGTACCGACGTCAATCGACCGAAGAATGTCGAGGCCGGACTTACCGGGCATGTGGACATCGAGCAGCACACAGGCCGGCTTGTCCGTCTTGATTGCTGCCAGGAACTGGTCGCCATCGGCGAACGTCCTGACGCCATAACCTTCCATCTCGAAAATGACCGACAGCGCGTCGCGCACCGAAGCGTCATCGTCGACAACGAAGATTTTTCCTTCTGTTTCAGCCATGTCACCCTTCCTCGATCTGAGGATCCCTGAAGACCGCCAGGGTCCCGCCCGGCTAGCCAAGTCCATGGATCACGTCCGCTTCACGCCTTCCCGGCTCCGCCCCAAGGGGCAGGTCCTCCGCGAAGGACGCGGCGGATGTTGTTAATATACGTATTTATACGACGAAACCTCCCGCCGCGCCAGCCGACGCCCGCCGGGCGCCATGCCGAATTCTTCCGCTTTCCAAACGGCATTCGCCGCGCCGCTTCCTCACCCCCACGTATCGTCTTCTGTCTCGTCCAAATGGTGCATCGGCAACATCAGCGTGAACGTCGCGCCCTGCCCGTTGCCGCCGGGATCGGCCATCAGGTCGCCGCCATGATTCTGGGCGATCGCCCGAGAAATCGCCAACCCCAGCCCCATACCGGACTTCTTGGTCGTGCTGAATGTCTTGAACAGCGACTTGCTGACGTCCTCGGAAAAACCGGGGCCGCTATCGGTCACCGACACAAACGCCGAACGATCGTCGGCACCGATCGATACCTTCACCCAGCGCTCCTCGCTCTCTTTCGCCACCTCAAGGGCGTTGCGCAAAAGATTGAGGATGATCTGCTGAATCTGAGTCGCATCGGCATCGACATGGATCGGCGTCATGCCGAACACGCGACGGATGGTGACCGTGGCGCCCTGCGCCACGAATTCGCTGAGGTCGAGCGCTTCGTTGACCACCTCGCGCAAGTCAATGGTGGCACGCTCCGGATCGCGCTTCTCCACCATCTGGCGCATGCGTTGCACGATATGGCTGGCCCGCTCGGCCTCCTGCACCGCCTTGTCGAGCACGCCGAGCATCTTGTCACTCGGCGGTTTGTTGTCGGCAAAGCAGGTCTTGATCTGGCGCGCCACCGCCTGGAGATAGAGCAGGAGCGCCGTGAGCGGCTGATTGAGTTCATGCGCCATGGCGGCGCCCATCTCGTCCATGGCGGAGAGGCGGGTCATGTGCACCACCTGCGCCTGAAGCTGTGATACGCGCTGCTCGACGGCGCGGCGGGAGCGCAGGTCGCGCAGCACGCCGATATACTGCCGGCCATCGGCCGTCTTCGCCTCGCCCACCGACAGCTCCAGCGGGAAGACGGAGCCATCACGGTGCATACCGGAGACTTCGCGGCCGATGCCGATGATCCTCTTCTCGCCGGTGCGATGGTAGTTGTTCATGAAGCGGTCGTGGGAGACTGAGAATTCCGGCGGCATGATCAGCGATACGTTCTGACCAATTGCCTCCGCGGAGGAATAGCCGAACAGGCGCTCGCAGATCTTGTTGAAGACCAGCATGCGACCAGTCTCGTCGATGACGATGACGCCATCGGCGGCGGTGTCGAGAAGGCTCTCGAAACGAGCTTCCGAAACCGCGGTCCTGCGGTCCTCAAGTTCTCCCATATTCCGCCTCGCTCTCCCCTTGTCCGATGGGCTCACAACCTCATCCGCGGGCATGTCAAATCAGGAACAGCCCTTCAGTGCAAGTCCGGATGTAACATGCACGACTTCGACGGAAAAGGAACTGTTTCAGATCAAATTCAAACGCAAATGCCCGCATAAATTCACCGGTTGCCGCCGAGCGAGGGCCGCCGCGAGGCAAGCCAAGTCGAAAGGCGACCGAGCGCGGTGGTGATTTCATCGGGATCGCCGGCAAAGCAGAGGCGCATGAAACGCTCGCCGCCTCGACCGAAGGCCGTGCCCGGTGCGATTCCGACGCCGGCCTCGCGCACCATATCAAGGCAGAGCCGGCGGGTATCCGGCTCCCCCTCGACGGAAAAGAACAGGTAGAAAGCGCCGTCGGGCGGCGACAGCGTCACGCCGCCTGCCGCACCGAGCGTGGTGACGACGGCCGCCCGGTTGTCACGCGCCCGAGCGATCTGGAAAGCCAGGAAGTCCTCGCCATTGTCCAGTGCCTCGATGGCGGCGCGCTGCATGAAAACGGCAGTGCCCGAACTCGTATATTGTACGAGGTTCTGGACGGTTGCGTTGAGGGCGGCCGGCACCTCGATCCAACCAATGCGCCAGCCGGTCATCGCCCAGTTCTTGGAGAAGGTGTTGACGAAGATCAGTCGGTCGTCGGGCTCGGCCACCTCATGGAAAGAGGGCGCCACCGCCAGACCGTCCAGATAGCAGAACCGGCCATAGACCTCGTCGGCGACGATCCAGATGCCATGCCGACGGGCGATATCAAGGATGGAGGCAAGTCGGTCGCGGCTCGCCACCCAGCCGGTAGGATTGCCGGGTGAATTGATGAAAACAGCCCGCGTCCGCGGCGTAATCGCCGCCTGGAGATCATCGGGATCGAGATCCCAGCCGGCGGGCCCGAAGCGCATCGGCACCTCGCACACCGTAGCGCCGCAGAGGCCAGCGGCGGCCGGCGCGTTCGGCCAGGCGGGCGTCGGCACGATCACCTCGTCACCGGAGCCGGCGACCAGCGATGCCGCCATCTGGATGGCGTGCATGCCCGAGGCCGTGACAATGAAGCGATTGACGTCGGCGGGCCTGCCGCCGAACGGCCCGTAGAGACGATCGTGATACCGGCAGAGGGCCTCCCTCAACTCCGGCAGGCCAGCCTGATGGGTGTAAAAGGTCTCGCCGGCCATCAGCGACCGAATGGCGGCGTCACGGATGGTGTCGGGCGTTGGCAGACTACCCTCGCCAACCCATAGCTTGGCCGTCCCCGGCCGCTTCAATCCCTCGAGATGGACCTCAACGATGCCGCTCGGCGGCGCGTTCCGGGCGGCGGGCCGGATGTCGTCGAGAAAACGCGCGGCAGCATCGAATGTCATGGCGAAACTTCCCCAGGGGATCGGCGGGATTCGCCGTTCCCCCAAGGAGATATCAGCCCCGTAAAAACGAATCAAAAGGCAAGACATGAAAAAGCAGCCGCGATCTTGCGCAAGGCCGCGGTGCCTGCCCCGGTCAGCCCTTCTTGAGAAGGTCGCGGATCTCGGCAAGCAGCGCGACATCGGCCGGCACTTCCGGCGCCGCCTCCACGACCGGCTCACTGCGCTTCTTCATGCGGTTCATCATCTTGACCACCAGGAACAACACGAAAGCGATGATCAGGAAGTTGATGGTCAACGTCACGAAGTTGCCATAGGCGAGCGTCGCGCCGGCCTTGCGGGCGGCCTCGAGGTCGCCCGCCATCGGCGGGCCTGAAAGCTGGACGTAGAGATTGGTGAAATCGATGCCGCCAGTGATGAGGCCGATGATCGGCATCAACAGGTCGGCAACGATCGAATTGACGAGGCCGCCGAAGGCGCCGCCGATGATCACACCGATGGCAAGGTCGACCATGTTGCCGCGCAGCGCGAATTCCTTGAATTCCTTGAGCATGTCCCAATCTCCCCGTGAGTGCTTAAGGTAAACGCGATCATGCCGCAGCCCTGGCCAGGCCGCCATGCCCGAACTGCCGCCGCCCGCCATTCTTCCGATAAAGCTGTGGATTCTCGGCGATCCGGCGCGGCGGGCTCTAGATCGGCCCGCCCTCACGGCCGCGCAGTTGCTCAACGAGATCGAAGAAATGGCGGAACATCCTGTCGCTGAGATCGAAAAACTCATGAAGGCGCCGCTCGTCATCCTCGTCGAGAAGCGGCACCCTTGAGTCGCCGGCCGGCGCCTCAAGGGCAGCGATCCGCTTGCTGAGCCGATCGTTCTCGGCTTCCAACTCGTCGATGCGCTCCTCGTAGGCCTTGCGGTCGTCGGCGATCAGTTCGCAGGACCATGCGCCACCGCGCGTCGCGCACAGCGAGACGTCACCGGTGCGGCGATCGATTTTGAGATAGTCGCCCACGGCCGGCTGCAGGCTGTAGCCATCATCGGCGGGCAGATTCTCGGCCGAGGCGGCAAAGGCGGAGAGAAGCGTGCCGGACGCAAAAAGGGTTGCCAGGATCGCGCGCATCGTGGATCTCCCGGTTGGTCTCTCCGCCAGAGAATACCCCAACACGCCGCCTTCGGCTTTTGTTTATTTTGCCTCACGCGTCGCCAAGCCGGTTAGCTCCGGCGCGCGCCCTCTTTCTCTTCCTTCTCTTTCAGGAGACCGCTCACCACCGCGGTGGTGCGGCGCAATTCCATCAACGCCTGTTCGATCTCTTTTTTCTGCTTCTCCAGGATGGCGATGCGGTCGCTGAAGCGGTCGAGCGCCACCTTGAGCTGCGCCACCTGACCGTCGCGCAGATCGTAGAGGTCAAGCATGCCCTTGATCTCGGTCAGCGAAAAGCCAACGCGCTTTCCCATCAGCACCAGCTTGAGGCGTGCGCGGTCGCGGCGAGAATAGAGGCGGTTGACGCCCTCGCGGCGCGGGCTGACGAGACCCTTGTCCTCATAAAAGCGCAGCGTACGCAGCGTGACGCCAAACTCGCGGGCGAGATCGCCGATGGAAAACAGCGACCCCCGGGGATGAATCCCGTCGTCGTCCTCGAGCTTGTCGGCAATGACGGCCCCGATCTGCGCCTCGGCCGCCGGCTCATCGCTTTCGATCACCCGCTATTCCTTCCCTGCAAGGCTGCGCCGGAACGACGCCATGGCTGATATCCGTGAGACTGCGCACAGGCTTCCCTTTACGTCAAGGAACGCCAAGGGAGCACTGCCCATCGTCATTTTTCGGGGCGCTCCGGTAAGATTCCGTTCAGAGCGCTTAAAAAGCCACGCAAATCGGCCGCTCGGTTAACCGGGTGTTTACCCTGTTTTTGCAAATTGCCCTGTGGATGCATCCTGGCGGTAACCCGTCCCGACGGCTCTTGCCGTGAGGACGGCGTCGCGAACGGGGAGAACGATCATGGCGTCGCGGGCTACGTCTCGTTTGGGCGGCGGAATGGGCGGAGCGAGCCAGTACGACCGCGACCCCGCCGGCTTCGGCGGCTACGGATCGGATAGCGACCGGCAGGGCGGCGATCCGGTTGACCGCATTCTCACGTCTCTCGATCGGCTCGGCGAGCGCATCCGGACGCTGTCGCCGGTTGACGAACGGCGACCGGCTCGACCGGCACCACGGGTCAGCGAGCCCGACGACCTTCAGCGGGCCATCGACCAGATTTCACGCAAGCGCGATACCCTCGACCCCGGCCGGATCAATCGCCGCGGCGATGCCGACGTTGCCGAACTCGGCGCTCGCGTCCGCGCCCTCAGCCAGGAAATGGGTGTCGACCGCCGCCGGCCGCCGGCCTTCGGCGATGGCCTTGCGACCGAGGTGGCCGATCTCCGGGCGGAAGTCGAGCGGCTGGTCGAGGCAAGCTCCGGCCGGTCGCTGGAAAGCGCTTTCGACACGCTGGTGACGCGACTCGATGACATCCGCGCCTCCGTCGACAGCCCACGCCTCGTCGGCGACCTCGTGCAGCGCCTCGCCGAGATCCGGCGCCTGATCGCCACGCTGCCGTCGGGCGACCAGGTTGGCCTCATCACCGCACGCCTCGATCGCCTCGCCGAACGGCTCGACCAGGGGCTCGGCGACCAGCGCGTACTGGGCGATTTCGGCCGCAGCCTGTCCGATCTCGCCGCCGCCGTCTCCCAGCTCGACAAGCGTGAGGTGATCGCGGCGATCGAACGCCGGCTCGACGACGTCGCCGGCAGCATCCGCGCCATCGAGCACGGCATCGGCGACTTCTCGCGCTGGCAGGATGGCCTCGAGCGACAGAATGCCACGCTGTCGCAGGTGGCCCAGCGTTCCGAACAGTTGCCACGCTTCGCTCACGAGTTGGAGCGGCAATCTGTGTCGATCGAGCGCATTGCCCGTTCAACCGAGGATCTGCCGCGCCTTGCCGAGGAAATCGACGGCCTGCGTGTTTCCCTCGACCGTCCCGGCGTCACGCTCGATGCTGCCGCCATCCGGGCGCTCGACGAGCGCTTCGCCGAACTCGGCCGTTCGCTGGAGGAACAACTGCGCCCGACGGCCAGCGGTCTGCCGGCCGATCTTGCCGCGGCGTTGTCGCGCATTGAGGCCAAGCTCGCCGAACCGACAACAGGCGGACGCATTTCGGAGATCGAAGACCGTATCGCCGTGCTGACGCGATCGGTCGCCGATATCGACTTTGCTACCGGCAAGGATGTTGCCGCCCTCGAGAAAGTCATCGATCGCTTGCGCGAGGACGTGCTGGCGGCGGCCGGCCGGCCCGATGCCGGCCTTGCGGCCGACGTCCGGACGCTGGTCGAGCGGATCGAACGGCTGGATGCCCCGTCGATCGGCGCCGCGGCCTTCGACCGGCTGGAAAGCCGGATGACCGACATTGCGGCCCGTCTTGAAACCCGGCCGAACGAGATCGCGGCACTGGCCGACGCGCTGGAGCGTCTCGACACCACCATGTCGAGCTCGCTGTCCGTCGAGGCCATCGCCGACCGCGTGGCGGCTGCCGCCGGTCGGCACAACGGCGACGCCCCGGCACGCCTTGCCGGTGTCGAGGCCGGCATCAACCGGCTCGGGGAAGACCTTCGGGCCGACGCCGAACGCGATCGCGGCCTGCTGCTCGCCATCGGGCAGACCGTAGAACGTCTGGCACAGCGCGACGTCGGCAGCGATGGCCGGGATAGCGCGCACTCCGAGATCACGCAGTCGAGGTCACCACGCCCCGCGAAGGACAACTGGGAAGAAATCGAAGAGGCCCTCACCCGGCGCATGCCACCGATCGCCGACAGCGACGACGGCGACGACCTGCCGCGTATCTTCGGCCGCAAGACGACGTCGGCGCCACGCGTTGAGCCCTCGCTCGGCACACCCGAACCGGCGGTGGCTGCCGAACCGGCCCTGCCACCCGGCTTCGACGTCAACAAGCCGCTCGAGCCTGGGTCGGGCAAGCCACGCCTGCCCAAAGCAGCGCCGACCGCCGCTCGGCCGGCCTCGTCCGACGCGGCGCGCACGCCCACCAAAGCCGACTTCATCGCTGCCGCTCGTCGGGCCGCCCAGGCGGCCGGCAGCGGCGCGCCCGGCGAGGCCGCCAAGGACGAAGCCCCGGCCGGAGGCAAGTCGCGCTTCGCCCTGCCGAAAATGAGCTTCAACCTGCGCAAGGCGGCGATTGCCGTCGCCGTGGTGCTGATCGCAGTCGGTCTCGCCAAGATTGCTAGCGACACGCTGAACCGCTTGTCGACATCCGCCGCCGAGCCCGCCTCATCCGCAGCACCGGCTCCAGAGGCGCCCACTGCCACGGTATCCGCCCCTGAAGCCTCTGCTGTTGAGACACCGGTTCCCGGGCCGCTCGTCAACCCAGCGCCAACGAGCGCAGCAGCGCCGTTGCCCACTCCGCCCGCCGCGAGCATCGAAATCCCTCCCGCTACGGTGCCGGCCGACGGCTTCTCGCAGACGCCCCCAGCGCTTCCGACCGACGGCTTCGCGCCGCTGCCGGCGGTGACTTCAGCGCCCCCCAACTCGCCTGAGGCCGCGGCCGAAGCGCCTGCTGTCCCGGTGGCGAGCGCCGCGCGCGCCTTGCCCGATGCCATCGGATCCCCGGCGCTGCGCGAAGCCGCTGCCAATGGCGACCCGCTGGCTGCCTTCGAGATTGCCTCTCGTTTGGCTGACGGTCGCGGCCTTCCGCAAGATCTTCCTGCCGCCATCGATTGGTATCGCCGCGCCGCCGAAGCCGGTCTTGCGCCGGCTCAGTACCGTCTTGGCAGTCTTTATGAGAAGGGCACCGGCACGGCGCGCGACGCCAAGATCGCCGCGGCGTGGTATACCAAGGCCGCCGCCCTCGGCAACGCCAAGGCGATGCACAATCTGGCGGTGATCAACGCCGAAGGCAGCCTCGGCTCGCCTGACTATGCGCTGGCCGCCAAGTGGTTCCAGGAAGCGGCCGAACTCGGCATCCGCGACAGCCAGTTCAACCTCGGCATTCTCTACGCCCGTGGCCTCGGCGTACCGCGTGACCTCGCGACCTCCTACAAGTGGTTTGCGCTGGCCGCCACCGCCGGTGATACCGACAGCGCCAAGAAGCGCGACGACCTTGCGCAGGTCCTTTCCAAGGAAGATCTGGCCCGCGCCCGCCTCGCCGTCGACACCTGGGTGGCCAAGCCGCTCGACTCCAAGGCGGAGGACGTGCCGCCGGCCGATCCGGCCTGGGCGGCAGCACCAGAGCACACGGCCTCGGTCGATACGTCCCGCGTGGTCGCCCGCACCCAGGCCGTCCTCTCCAGCCTCGGCTTCGATGCCGGCCCGGCCGACGGCAAGATGGGCCGCAAGACGCGCGACGCCATTGCGGCCTTCCAGACCTCCAGGGACTTGCCGGCCACCGGCGAGATCGACAAGGCGCTGATCGAGGCGCTCGGCATGCCGACCATCTGAATGGCGTTTGATGCGCCCCGCCCCCGGTGCTCCGGCCCCGGGGGCTTTCTTTTTGTCGCGTCCGCCCGCTTTTTTGCCGGAAAGCCATGGGAAAGCCCGTTCTGTTGCACTTTCGCAAGGGGTTGCCAGCTAATACTGGGTACCGGACACCTCTGAACGGATGACGGGTCGTGGATCTCTACCTGCCGATTGCCGAAATGCCGATGAACGTCTTCCTGCTGCTCGGGATGGGCGCGGCGGTTGGCTTTCTGTCCGGCATGTTCGGCGTCGGCGGTGGTTTCCTCCTGACGCCGCTGCTCATCTTCTCCGGCATCTCGCCGGCCGTCGCCGTCGCCTCGGTGTCCTCGCAGATCGTCGCCAACTCGGCCTCGGGCGTGCTCGCCTATCTGCGCAAGAAGACGGTCGACCTGAAACTCGGCCTTTATCTCACCCTCTCCGGCATCATCGGCTCGACACTTGGCGTCTGGGTCTATGGAGTGCTGCGCGGTCTCGGCCAGCTCGACGTCGTCATCGCCCTTTGCTACGTCGCCTTCCTCGGCACCATCGGCGTGCTGATGGCCGTGGAGGCGGTGCGAGCCATCATCGCCAAGCGGCGCGGCACACCGCTGCCCGTCCGTCGGCCTGGCCAGCACGGCTGGATCGCCGGCCTGCCGCTCCGGATCCGCTTCCATCGGTCGCGGCTCTACATCTCGGCGCTGCCGGTCATCGCGCTCGGCGCCTCCATCGGCTTCCTTGGCGCGCTGCTCGGCATCGGTGGCGGCTTCATCATGGTGCCGGCCCTCATTTATCTCCTGAGGGTGCCCACCACCATCGTCATCGGCACGACGCTGCTGCAGACGCTCGGCACCATGGCCTTCACCACGTTCATGCAGTCGACCATGAACGAGACGGTGGACGTGATTCTCGGCCTCGCCCTGATGGTCGGCGGGGTGGTCGGCGCCCAGTTTGGTGCCCGCGTCGGCCAGTCGCTACGCGGCGAGACGCTGCGTCTGTTGCTCGGTCTGCTGGTGCTGTCGGTTGGCCTCAGGTTCGCCGTCGACTTGGTGGCGATGCCGGAGGAACTCTATTCGATCAGCCGGATGGGAGGGGGATGAGATGATCCGTGCGCTTCTTCTCGCCGCGACCCTCGCCCTTGTCCCCTCGCTCCCGCGAGCCGAAACGCTGGTGACGGCGTTGTCCACCGAGCGAGTCTCCATCGAATCCAACTTTACCGGCTCCGGCGTCGTCATCTTCGGCACCATCGAGCGCGACCAGCAGACCGTCTCCCGGGGGGCGCCCTACGAGATCGTGGTGACGCTGACCGGCCCGCTGCGCTCCATGGTCGCCCGCCGCAAGGAGCGGGTGGCCGGCATCTGGATCAACCGCGCCGCCCGCGATCTGTCACGCGTGCCGTCGTTCCTCGCCATTGCCACCACGGCGCCGATGGCCGACGTGGCGGGCAATCCGGTGCGCGCCAAGCAGGGCCTCGGCTTTGACATGCTGCCGACGCGCGGCCTGCCGGACGCCCTGCCGCCGGTCCGCACCGAGTTCGATGCCGCCTTCTTTCGCCTGATGCAGGACAAGGGCCTGTTCAGCCTCGACGAGAGCAGCGTCGAGTTCCTGTCGCCACAGTTGTTCCGGGCGCCGATCGCCCTGCCGGCCAACGTGCCGATCGGCTGGTACACGGCCACCGTCTACCTGTTTTCCGGTGGCGTGCTGCTTGCCGAGACGACGCAGGACTTCTCCATCCTGAAGGGCGGCTTCGAACAGGCGATCACCAACCTCGCCCACCAGCGACCGGCCCTCTATGGCCTTGCCACGGTGGTAGTCGCCTGCTTCACCGGCTGGCTGGCCGGCGTGGCATTCAGAAAAGACTGAGCCGCCTCAATCGGGCAGGAGCTCGGCCGAGCGTACCGGATAGACCCGGCCGTCCGACAGCATCCAGGCGATGAGGCGCGACCGCTCGAAAAGTCCCTTGAAGGCGGCGTCCATGATGTTGAGCCCGCCGGTGTAGGCGCCGAAGGCTGGCAGCAGGCATCGGCTGCCGTCCGAAACGAAGGCGCGCCGCCGAACCGAACGGGCGCGGCCCACCTTGGCCGCCGGATGCAAGTGACCAGCCACCTCGCCGACGGCGCGGCCGCTCCGCGGCTCATGGCGGAAAACGAGCGGCCCGATGGCGATCTCAGTGACTGGCGTGCCCCCGAGACCGGCCGGCGGCAGCGGATCGTGGTTGCCCGCCACCCACGTCCAGTCGACGGCACCGACCAGCACGGCGAGGCTGTCGAGGTCGGCAGGGGCCAGGCGCCCCTCAGCACCGCCATCGTGAAAACTGTCGCCAAGAGCGATAACCCGCGCCGGCCGTAGGCGGCCGATTGCCTCCGACAGCGCCCGCAACGTCGCACGCGTATCGTAGGGCGGCACGAAGCGGCCACGCTTGCCTTGCGAGGAGCCCTTCTCGAGATGCAGGTCGGCGACGACCAGCAGCCGTTCCTCCGGCCAGTGAAGGACGCCTGAGGCGTCGAAGCGCACGGCGGCGCCGTTGAGATTCACGAGGCCGCCCACCGTCAGCACGTCGTCGTCTCCCTGTCCTGCCCTCAGCGCCGTCACGCCATGGCCTCCCGGATGATGTCGTCGGCCGCCGCCCGCAGCACGTCCTCGTCGGCTTCGCCCGCGACGCGCTCGCCACCGATCTCCAGCATGATCGGCACGGCGAGCGGCGAAATGCGGTCGAGACGCTTATGCACGATGCGGCCGCTGATTCGGGAGAGCATATCCGAGAGCCGCTTGAGGTCCAAAAGGCCAGAGGAAGCATCGGCCCAGGCCGCCTCCAGCAGGATGTGACCGGGTTGGTGTTCGCGCAGCACGTCGTAAATGAGATCGGTGGAGACCGTCACCTGCCGGCCGGTCTTCTGGGCGCCGATGGCGTTCTTTTCGACGAGGCCGGCGATCATTGCGCAGGCCTTGAACATGCGCTTCAGCAGATAGCTCTCGGCCATCCAGGCCTCGAGGTCGTCACCCAGCATGTCCGGTTCCAACAGGCGCGATAACGTCAGGTCGCGGCGGGCAATAGCGCCGCCGACGTCGCTGCTGCACCAGACGGCGATGACATAGTCGGTGGCAATGAAGCCGAGCGGTTTGAAGCCGAAGCGCTCGAGCCGGCGGGTGAGCAGCATGCCCAGCGTCTGGTGAGCAAGCCTTCCTTCGAAGGGATAGAGCACCAGAAAGTAGCGGCCGCGATGAGGAAAGGTCTCGACCAACAGTTCGTCGGGCTGTGGCAGCAGAGAATGATCCCGCTGCAACATGAGCCAGTCGCGCACCGGCGCCGGCAGCCTTTGCCATGACGAAGGGTCGGACAGCATCTTGCGGACACCGGCGGCGAGGAAGGTGGAGAGCGGGAACTTGCCACCAGCGTAGACGGGGATGCGCGGATCACTCGACCGCGCCCGTGAGACGACCACCTCGGTTTCGCGCATGCCCTCGAAGCGCAGCACCTCGCCGGCAAACAGGAAGGTATCGCCCACCTTCATCTGCTCGCAGAAATATTCCTCCACCTCGCCAAGCAGCCGGCCGCCCATCACCGGCCCGCGCCCGCGCGCCTTGCCGCCGAGCCGCACCTTCAGCATCGGGCTCTCGATGATGGTGCCGACATTGAGCCGGTAAGCCTGCGCGAAGCGCGGATGGGTGAGCCGCCATGTGCCGTCAGCGGTCAGCTTGATCTTGGCGTAGCGTTCGTAGGCGCGCAACGCGTAACCGCCGGTGGCGACCAGGTCGACCACCCGGTCAAACTGTTGGCGGTCAAGATGGCGGTAGGAATAGGCGGAGACGATCTCGGCGTGGAGATCGTCGGCGCGGAACGGGCCGGCCACCGCCCGGCCGAGCACGTGCTGGGCGAGCACATCGAGCGCGCCGTCGCGGATCGGCGGCGTGTCCTGGGCGCCGATATAGTTGGCGTCGAGCGCCGCCTGGCATTCCAGCACCTCGAAACGGTTGGCCGGCACCAGGAGCGCCGTCGACGGCTCGTCCATGCGGTGGTTGGCCCGACCGACCCGCTGGGCGAGGCGGCTCGCCCCCTTGGGCGCGCCGACGTGAATGACGAGGTCGATATCGCCCCAGTCGATGCCGAGATCGAGCGTCGATGTGGCGACCACCGCCCTGAGGCGGCCATCGGCCATCGCCGCCTCCACCTTGCGTCGCTGGCCGACGTCGAGCGAGCCGTGATGGAGGGCGATCGGCAGGTTGTCATCGTTGAGGCGCCACAGTTCGGAGAAGACCATTTCCGCCTGGCTGCGGGTATTGACGAAGATCAGCGTCATGCGGTGACGGTCGATCTCGGCGAGCAGCCCCTGATAGGCGTAGCGGGCCGAGTGACCGGCCCAGGGGATGGCCTCGTCGGCCTCGAAGATGCGGATGTCGGGCCGGGCGCCGCCAGTCACGGTGACGATCTCCGAGAGGGCGAGCGGTTCACGCGGCGCTTGCGGCACCAGCCAGGCGCGCAACTCGTCCGGATCGGCGACGGTGGCCGACAGGCCGACGGCGCGGATATCAGGCGCGATGGCCCGGAGGCGGGAAAGGCCGAGCGCCAGGAGGTCGCCGCGCTTGCTGGTCACCAGCGCATGCAGCTCGTCGAGAATGACCGTTTTCACATCCTCGAAGAAGGTTTCGGCATCGCGGCCAGCCAGCAGCAGCGCCAACTGCTCGGGCGTGGTCAACAGGATGTCCGGCGGGATCAGCTTCTGCCGCTGGCGCCGTGAAGCGGAGGTGTCGCCGGTACGCGTCTCGATGGCAACGTCGAGGCCAATCCCCTGGACCGGGGTTTCAAGGTTGCGCTCGATATCGACGGCCAGCGCCTTGAGCGGCGAGACGTAGAGCGTGTGGACGCCACGCCGCCGGGTCCCCGGCTTCCACTTGGGGCGGGCGGCGAGATCGACGAGACTCGGCAGGAAACCGGCCAGCGTCTTGCCGGCACCGGTGGGGGCGATCAGCAGAACCGATCGGCCGGCAAGGCCGTGCTCGAGAAGCGCGAGCTGATGGGCGCGCGGGCGCCAGCCGCGCGACGCAAACCAGGCCTCGAACTTGGGCGGCAGAAGATTCGTCTCAATCACCGGCCGAGTAAGCCCGATTTCCGCGAACAAGTGAAGAACATTTGCGCGATCGGCGATCAGAACACGGGCCGCGCCACCACCACCAGCCCCCGGATCGGCGCGCCGCGATCAAGCCGCAACCTGTCGCGTCTGAGCTCGACAACGGCAAGGCCGGCCTCGGCAAGAACGCGACGGATGTAAGCCTCGCCGTGGGCGTAACGCAGGCTGTCACGCAGCACGAGATCGCCGCCATCGGCCTCCTCAACCGTGAAGGCGAACAGGCCATCCGGCGGGAGACGAGCCGCCACCGCCCGAAAGAGCGCGTCGAGCGCGCCGACGTAGACCAGCACGTCGGCGGCGGTGACGAGGTCATAGCTGTCGCCGGTAGCCGAGAGGTAGGTGGCTGCATCAGTGACAGCGAGCGCTTGATAGCGCTGGCCGGCATCGGCGCGGGCGACCATTTCCGGGGAGAGATCGCAGCCGGCGAAGTATGTGACCCGCCCCTTCAGCGCCTCGGCCATCAGGCCGGTGCCGCAGCCAAGGTCGAGGCCGCGCGCAAAGGCGGCATCCGGCCGAACCTTGTCGATGAGATCGGCAAGCAGCCAGGGGGCGCGATAGCCGAGATCGTCCACCAGCACCGTCTCGAAGCGGTCGGCATAATCGTCGAAAAGACCGCGGACGTAGGCTTCGGGCGGTGCGGCCGGAACCTCGGCGAGGCCGAGAGCGGCGAGCTTCAGCGACGTGCCGAACAGGCCATCGTCGTCGCGTGCCAACGCCTCCCGTAACAGCGGCTCGGCCTCGTCGCGGCGACCAGCGGCGACCAGAGCATCGGCGGCCCCGACCAGCGCCGGCAGCCAGCCGGGCGCGCGTTCGAGCGCCTGGAGAAAAAGATCCGCCGCCGCCGCGTGATCGCCAGCGTCGAGATAAGCGCGGGCGTATTCGTAACGGCGGTCGGCGAGGAGGTCGCCGGAAGAGGAAACATGCAAGATGGCGGCACTCGCTAGGATGTGCGCTGGGTCATCCTGCCAAAGCCGGCCGCCGTCAAGACGGATTTATCTATGAGAGGCGCCTTGCCCTCACCCGAGCTTGCGGTAGCGGACTCGGGCCGAGTGCTCGATCGCGGCGGCGGCTAGCTTATCGAGGAGGGAGTGGTCTTTCCCGAATATCCTACCGCGTAAATATACAGATGCGCCTTTAACGCGAAAAGCTCGTCGTGTGCGCTTCCAGTAACCATTGGGAAACCATGACTAAGTAATTCTCACCCCCAGACACAATCTGGGGTTTGACATGAAAGCGGCAGTTCTCGGCACTTTGGTTGCAATCGTCGCAGTTCCGGCCATGGCGGCGGACCTCTTGTCCGAGCCACAGCCCATTCTGGCGCCTGCCCTCTCCGACGTCGGTGACAGTGCGGGGTATAACTGGAGCGGCGCCTATGGCGGCGTGCTGGGTGGAATGAGCGCTCTTAGGGGCTCCTTTGTTACCAGCGGCAGTCCCCATAGCACGACTATGAACGAACGGTTCGCCGGAGCGTTCGTCGGATATCAATATCAGTTCTCGAACAACATTGTTCTAGGTGCTGAAGCCGATGCTCGCTACAATTTCGACAAAACGCGATACGATCGCTTTGGTGTCGGATCTGAAATGTGGACCGATTGGAGCGGCACAATCCGCGCCCGCGTCGGCTACGCTTTCGACCGAACGCTGATTTACGCCACCGGTGGTTTCGCGGCGCAGCGCGGTTGGGTCGATTCGACCGTGACCGGCAAGGATAGCGACATTAACACCGGCTACGTTGTGGGTGCCGGTCTCGAATATGCATTTACCGACAGTATTTTCGGGCGCTTCGAATACCAGTTCACTGATTATCGCAAGAAGCGCTCGTCATCGTTGACGACGTCGAACCTTAACTCGCAGACGATGATGGTCGCCATTGGCACGAAGTTCTAGTCGGACGGCAACCGGCTCCCACATGAAACAAGGCGCGCTTCACGAGGCGCGCCTTTTTCGTCTTCGGCTGTGCGGATAAAGGCAACAGCCCCTCACCCGAGCTTGCGGTAGCGGACGCGGGCCGAGTGCTCGATGGCGGCGACTGCCAGCTTGTCGAGCGCGAAGCGGTCTTCCAGCATCTGCAGGAACACCAGCTCCTCCTGCTTGACGTCGACGTCGGAGGCGGCAACCTCGATGGCCAGCGCGTAGGCCGTCTCGTAGAGGCGCTCGGGCAGTGACACCGCCACCCGGTCGAGAATGTGGTCGATGCCATTCACCGACTTCAAATTTTCCGAGCAGGCGTCGGCGATCTCGCCGATCGAGCCTTCAAAGCCCTGGAACACCGGCAGGAAGCCGATCAGCCGCTCGAACTGGTTGAGTTCGCGCTCGGTCATGTTGCGGTCGGCGATGGCGGCGGTAACCATCACCCAGATCAGCGCTTCCTGGGCGGACAACGGCTTCTGCATGGAATCCTCGGCCAAAAGTCAAACGGGCTCCTATTTGGGACGCCGCCGGCAAAAGCGCAAGCATCCTCTCGGCGGAAATGCGTGGTCCACCAGTCGGCCGCTCTGGCGGAATCAACGAGAAACCGCCCCTCGTCCTTGACCTTTCGAGGCCCCATCCCTACTGTCCCGGCGCCCCGGAAATACCGGGTTTTCCCGAACAGAGGCAAACAATGGCAACCGCTTTTTCCTCCCTGCTCTCCGATCCCGCGCTCATCGCTGCGGCCGGCCGCTCCAAGGCCTGGCCCTTCGAGGAAGCCAAGAAGATCGTGGCGCGGATCGAAAAACGGAAAGACGCTTCGAAGCCGGTGATCTTCGAGACCGGCTACGGCCCGTCCGGCCTGCCCCACATCGGCACCTTCGGCGAAGTGGCGCGCACCACCATGGTGCGTCACGCCTTCCGCGTGCTGACCGGCGACAGCGTGCCGACGCGCCTTCTGTGCTTTTCCGACGACATGGACGGCATGCGCAAGGTGCCGGACAACGTGCCCAACCCGGAGCTGCTGCGCGCCAATCTCGGCAAGGCACTGACCAACGTGCCGAACCCGTTCGATAACGGCCATCCGAGCTTCGGCGATAACAACAACGCCAAGCTCCGCCAGTTTCTCGACACCTTCGGCTTCGACTACGAGTTCATGTCGGCCACCGAGGAGTACAAGAAGGGCACCTTCGACGACATGCTGCTGCGCATGCTCGCCAAGTACGACGCGGTGATGGAGATCATGCTGCCGGTGCTCCGCGAGGAGCGCCGCAAGACCTACTCGCCCTTCCTGCCGGTGCATCCGAAGACGGACGTCGTCATGCAGGTGCCGGTCGAGGAGCGCAATGTCGAAAAGGGCACGATCGTCTGGACCGACCCGGCTACCGGGGAGCGCTTCGAGACACCGGTGACCGGTGGCCACGCCAAATGCCAGTGGAAGCCGGACTGGGCACTGCGCTGGGCGGCACTCGGCGTCGATTACGAGATGAGCGGCAAGGACCACATCGACAACGTCAAGACGTCGTCGAAGATTTGCAAGGTGCTCGGCGGCACGCCGCCGGACGGCTTCAACTACGAGCTGTTCCTCGACGAAAACGGCGAGAAGATCTCCAAGTCGAAGGGCAACGGCCTGAC
Organism: Pseudomonadota bacterium; assembly: GCA_018262575.1. GTDB lineage: Bacteria > Pseudomonadota > Alphaproteobacteria > Rhizobiales > Pleomorphomonadaceae > Pleomorphomonas. Next base: position 19,569 of record JAGSYU010000002.1, read on the forward strand.
CATCGACGCGTGGCTGACCTATGCTTCGCCGGACAGCCTGGCGCTCTACATGTTCCAGAAGCCGAAGACGGCCAAGCGCCTGTTCTTCGATGTGATCCCGCGCGCCGTCGACGAGTATTTCGCCTACCTCGAGAAATACCCGGCGATGGACGCCGACCAGCAACTGACCAATCCGGTCTGGCACATCCACTCCGGTGATGTGCCGGCGACGCCGGTGCCGGTCAGTTTCACGATGCTGCTCAACCTCGTCTCGGCCAGCCATGCCCACGACAAGGGCGCGCTCTGGTCTTATATCGGCCGGCACACGCCGGGCGTGACACCGGCGACGCATCCCAAACTCGACGAGCTCTGCGGCTACGCGCTGGCCTACTATCAGGACCGGGTGAAACCCTTCGTCACCTTCCGCGCACCGGACGACGAGGAGCGGCAGGCGCTCGCCAAGCTGCGCGACGCGCTCGCGGCACTGCCCGAGGCCACGCCGGGAGAGACTATCCAGGATACCGTGCTGGCGGTCGGACGGTCGTTCCCGCGCTTCCAGGACGCGGCGAAGAAGAGCCCGGACGGCGGGCCGGGCGTCAGCCTCGAGTGGTTTGCGACGCTCTATCAGGTGCTTCTCGGCCAGGAGAAAGGCCCGCGCTTCGGCTCCTTCGTCGAGCTTTACGGCTTGAAAGAAACCGTGGCGATGATCGATGCAGCTCTCGCCGGCACGCTCGGCCAAGGCTGACATCCGGGAACTGCAAAATCGAGGGCCGGCGTGCGCGCCGGCCTTTTTTAGTCTCCAGCGGGATCTGGCGGCGGCAAGCCACCGTCGCCATACCTCCCCAGCCTCTCCTCCCTGGCCTTGGCGGCGTAGGGGGAGAGCAGCGGGTCGGCCGGATCGACCGGATCGGCCCAGCCCCGGCTCACCATGAACAGCGACAGGTTGCGGTTGCCAACCCAGCAGTCGGCGCGGCTTTCGCCCTCGTCTCCGTCCGCCGCGATGCCGACGCAGCCAATCGATCGCGGTCCGATCAGCCGGGCAAGATCGGCGCGGGCGCGAGCACCACAGTTCCAGCGGCCAGCCGTACCCTCGCAGGTGTCGGAGAAGGCGGTGCCGACGATGGCCGCGAGGTGGACAACCAGCGGCTCACGGTCGCGGGTCACCCGGAAGCGGGCCGCGTCGAGCACGGTGACGCGCGAGAACAGCGCCTCGAAGCTGGCGGGCGGCGGCGCCAACGGCAACTCCGGCTTCGTCGACTCCGGGACTTTGTCGGCCGCCGTCACCTGACCTGCGGCCGCAAGCGGCGGCGGGGCATCGGCGGTGAGCAGCTGTTTCAGCACGGGCGGTGATGGCAGACGGCCAAATTCGAGCATGGTCGGGCGGACGGCGACGAGGTCCTCGCGCTTTGCGTCATCCCATAGCCAGAGCAAGGCGGCGGCGGTCAGCACCGGGCCAGCGATCAGCGGCGCCATCCAGCGCATGAGAAAGCCGTACCGCCGTTGCTGTCGAGCCATTGCCTGCGAAATTCCCTTGCGAGAGTGCACACCCCGGAAAATGCTGGATTCCCAATGGAGGGGCAAGCCGTCCACCAACGGCGGTTGTGCAGCGTTGGGGGTAACCCTAAAGTGCTTCCGGTGAAAACGGGATCCCCGGAAGCACTCCAATCAAATCGAAAGGGGGATGGAAGATGCTTAGGGCGTTGGCAGTTCTGATGTTTCTTCTCCCCGCAGTTTCCCAGGCGCTCCCGTTATACCCATCGATGCCGCAGACCGAACGTCGCGCCGCTCTCGACTCGTTCTGGACCGACTGGAAACGGCTTTACCTGCGTGAAGGCTGTGGCGGCGCTTATGTCGACACGTCCGGTGACGCCAAGCCGACGTGGGGAGGAAGCGTCGCGGACACGCTGACCGTATCCGAGGCCCATGGCTACGGCATGTTGGCTCTCGTCCAGATGGCGGACCGTGATCCGGACGCGCATCGGCTCTTCGATCTGATGCAGGCTTTTTTCATCGCGCATCCGGCAGGTTCCGGTCCGGGGCTCATGGCGTGGAATCAGACCCGCGATTGCCGCGATGCGCCCGATGGCGGTGACCGCTCGGCGTCAGACGGTGATCTCGACGTCGCGCTGGCACTCCTAAAGGCCGACCAACGCTGGGGTGGATACGAGAAGACGGCCGCCGCTGCCAGGGCGGCAATCATCGCCCGCGAAGTCACCCCTGACGGCATGGTGATGCTCGGCGATTGGGCGCGGGATGGCGACGACAGCACCTACGCCAACACCTCACGGTCCTCGGACTTCATGCCGGCCAGCTTCGCATCTTTCGCCGCCACCAAGGATAGGGATGCCGCGCGCTGGAGCCAGCTTCGCGACCGCGGCTATCTGCTGTGGGGCGAGCTGTCCCGGCATTACGCCGGGAGAACCGGCCTTGTTCCCGATTTTCTGACCGGGCTACCGGACAAGCCGCACCCCGTTTCCGCCGACTTCCTGGAAGGCCGCTTTGACGGGGTTTTTTCCTGGAACGCATTGCGATTTCCATGGCGGCTGTCGCTGGATTTCGTATTGACCGGCGAGCCGCGCGCCGCCGCCCATCTGTCGGTCCTCAATCGCTGGATCAGGGCATCAACCGGCGGCGATCCGATGCGAATTATGACAACCTATCGTCTTGACGGACGGGTTCCGCCGGATCAGGAGACCGGCTCAGCGGCCTTTCTCGCCATGTTCGCGGCCGGCGCCATGGCAGGAAGTGACACCCCCGCGGCGGATCAAGCGTGGCTGGACGCACTGTGGGCCGCATTGCTTGCAAAGCCGTCTGCCGAAGAAGACTATTACGGCAATACGCTGAAGCTGCTGGCCATGATCTCGCTCTGCGGAGAGACCCCCGGCCATTGAAGTTGATGGATCCCATCAACTCCCCGATTCGTGGAGCGGCTTCGCCACGTGCGGCCGTTCGTGGTCACATATCGTCAAATTGCTCTTGCAAGGTGCCGGCGCATGCCTTTACTCCGGCGTGTGTTCGTAGCGCGTCGGCTTGGTCCAGGCTCCCCCTGAACGGAAGCTGGTGAGTTGCCTGTCACGCCAAGCGAAATATGAATGCCGGCTGAACCTATGGGAAGGCCAGCCTTTCGGAGTTCCGCCATGGATCGTCTCGTCTACAAGATCGCGCCGCGCCCACTGTGGGAAGCCGCCGAGGCCACCGGCGTGTTTGCTGGCGCTTCGGTCGATTTCGAGGACGGTTTCATTCACCTGTCGTCGGCGGCGCAGGTGCAGGAGACGGCGCGCCTCTATTTTGCCGATCAGCACGACCTCTTGCTGATCGGCGTCGACACCGCCGCCCTTGGCGATGCCCTGAAGTGGGAATCCTCGCGCGGCGGCGATCTGTTCCCGCACCTTTACGCACCCCTGGAATTTTCGGCGGTGGACTTCGTCGTCCCGCTGCCGCTCGGGCCGGACGGCGTTCACCAGTTCCCCGACCTGGAGACCGGTCGATGACCCTTTCCGAACTGGTCGGCTCGCTCAGCGCCGCCATGCTCAGGCGGTTCGATCCGGAGGTGGCCCATACGCTCGCCGTCGCCGCCATGCGGCTCAGCCTCGCCCCCGGCCTGCCGAAAGTGGTGGACGATCGCCTCGTCGTCAGCTTGTTCGACATGCGTCTCGACCACCCAATCGGGCTTGCCGCCGGCTTTGACAAAGACGCCGAGATCGCCGACGCGCTGCTAAAGCAGGGCTTTTCCCACGTGGAAGTCGGCACGGTGACGCCGAAGCCGCAGCCGGGCAATCCCAAGCCGCGCATCTTCCGCCTGCCCGAGACAGGAGCGGTGATCAACCGCTGCGGCTTCAACGGCAAAGGCCACGCCTATGCTCTGAAGCGGCTGGAGCGGCGTGGTGGACGGCCGGGCGTCATCGGCGTCAACGTCGGCGCCAACAAGGACAGCGCCGACCGCGCCGCCGATTACGTGGCGGGCATCCGGGCCTTCTCAGGGGTAGCCTCCTACTTTACCGTCAACATCTCCTCACCCAACACGCCCGGCCTGCGCGACCTGCAGGCGAGCGCCGCCTTGTCCGACCTCGTCGCCCGCGTCATCGAGGCGCGCGACGAAGCGATGGCCGGCGTCGGCCGCCGGACGCCGGTGCTGGTCAAGATTGCTCCCGACCTCGACGAGGCGGCGCTCGACGACATCGCCGCCGTCGTGGCGGCGCGTGGCGTCGACGGCCTCGTGGTGTCCAACACCACGCTGTCGCGCAGCGGTGTGTTCGGACCGACGGCGGCGGAGCCGGGCGGCCTCTCCGGGCGGCCGCTGTTCGAGCGTTCCACCATCGTGCTGGCCAAGATGCGCGAGCGGGTCGGTCGCACGCTGCCGATCATCGGCGTCGGCGGCGTGATGACCGGCGAGGACGCCTATCTGAAGATCGCTGCCGGCGCCAATCTGCTGCAGGTCTACACGGCCTTCATCTATGGCGGCGGCAATGCCGTCAACGCCATCACCCACGATCTCCTCGCCCGCATCGAGCGGAGCGGCATCGGCTCGGCGCGGGCGCTGACCGGCTCGGACAGCCGGGCCTGGGCGAGCCGGCCGATCCCTGCTTGAAGATCAGATGGTATTGAGCACGCCGCCATCGACGCGCAACGCCGCGCCGGTGGTGGCAGACGCTTGCTGCGAGCAGGCGTAAACGACCATGTTCGCCACCTCCTCGACGCTGGCTGCCCGCTGGATGATCGACGACGAGCGGTGGGTCATCACGAAATTGGCGGCGACTTCTTCCACCGGCTTGCCCGTACGCTTGACCTCGCCCGCCAGCATGTCGGCGAACCCCTCGGACAGCGTCGGGCCGGGCAGTACCGAATTGACGGTGACACCGGTGCCGGCCATCCGCTTGGCAAGGCCTCGGGCGATCGACACCATCGCCGTCTTGGAGACGCCGTAGTGGATCATGTCCTCAGGGATGTTGAGCGCCGATTCCGAGGACATGAACACCACACGTCCCCAGCCCCGTTTCGCCATGCCCGGAAGCCAGGCACGCGACAGGCGAACGCCCGACATCACGTTGACTTCGAAATAGCGGCTCCATTCGTCGTCGGGCGTTTCGAAGAAGTCGCGCGGGCCGAAGATGCCGAGATTGTTGACGAGGACGTCACAGTCGGGATGGGCAGCGACGATCGCCGCGCAGCCCTCGGCCGTGCCGAGATCGCCGGCATGGCCGATGAAGTGGCCGCCGGGCACATCGATTTTGGCAGCGACGATCGCCCGGTCCACCGCTTCCTGGGTGCGACCGTTGAGGACGACGGTCGCACCGCAATCGGCGAGACCCTTGGCAATGGCGAGACCGATGCCCGCCGTCGAGCCGGTGACGATAGCGCGTTTGCCGGAAAGGTCGATCCGCATGGCTGTCTCCTTCGGAAGTTACCGGCTGGCCGCCCGGCGCAGCCCTTCGAGATTGTCGGCAATGCTGGCGCCTGCCTTGAAGACAGCGCTGCCGCTGACGATGATATCCGGCCGGAAGCCGGAAGCAACGCCAATGGTCGCCTCGGTGATGCCACCGTCGATGGCGATCAGCGGGTCCGCGCCAGCTTCGCTGGCAAGCCGCCTCAGCCGCTCGACCTTGCGACCGAGCGCCGCGTCGGGCGCGCCGCCGCTCCAGCCGGGATCGACGGCGAGCAACGTCACCATGTCGATCTCGTGGAGGACTGGTGCCAGACCATCGACCGGTGTCGCCGGATTGAGCGCCACGGCGCGCAGCACGCGCCGACCCGGCCGACCGGCCACGTCGGCATCCAGCATGACGAGCGCCCGGTGGAGATGCGACAGGCCCTCGGGATGGACATGGACGATGTCGGCGCCGGCTTTCAGCACGGCCGGGATAACGCTGAGCGGGTCGGCCACCATCAGGTGAACGTCCTTCAGCATGGTCGTCTTCGTCGCCGCAATCAGCGGCGGACCGGCGGTGAAGGCGGGGCAGAACACGCCGTCCATCACATCGAAATGCAAAAGCACCGTGCCGGCGGCCTCGAGATCGGCGACGGCGGTGCCGTAGGCCATGGCGTCGGCGGCCAGAAGGCCGACGCTGAGGGACGGCGCAGCGCGGCGGAGGCAAGCCTTCAGCGCGTCACGCGTTGCAAGATCATCCAGCGAAGGGAACATGGCGGCCTCTTCAGTCGCGCGGCAGGACGCCGACGAACACCTTATGACTGCGCGGGCCGGTCATGATGTCCTCAAGCTCCGCCTTCACCTTGAGATAGTGCGGCGTCGTCTTGTGAAACTTCACCGCCGCCTCGTCGACGAAGGCCTCGTAGATGGTGAAGCGGGTGGGCTCATTGGGGTCCTGCAAGACGTCGAAGCGGCGACAGCCGGGCTCGGCAATGGTGCCCTGGCGATTGGCGGCGAAAACGCGCAGGAAATCATCGGTGCGGTCGGGCTTGACGTTGATCTCGACGAGCGTGACGTGCATGGCCGGGTCTCCAGATTGGATGGCGGAAGAAAAAGAGTGGCCGGCCGCCGGTGGATGGCGGCCGGCTCTCCTGAATCCCGACCGGCCTATTGGGGGGCGGCCGACGGGAGGAGCGGACGGCAGACGGGAGGGACCGCCGTTCCGCGGAGGGGATCGATCAAGCCCGATCAGAAGTCGAAGTTGTCGATGTTGTCCTTGGTGAACACCTGACGCTCCGGCAGCAGGATGATGCCATTGTCCTCGGCTTCGTAGGTGTAGCCCTGGACGCTGTTCGGGCTGACCTCGACGGTGCCGATGTCGGCGATATCGAGCTTGTCACCGACCTTCATGGCGCCGTTCTTGATGAGGTGATCGGCGACGTAGATGGAGATGGCACCCTGCTTGGTGACATCCCACAGGCCGAAGGCCTTGACGGTGTCGCGCTTGACGTAGGGGCGCATGACGTTCGGCGTCGAGAAGCCGACGATGGTCACCTTGCCGGCGCTGCCGACGTTCTCGGCGGCCTGGGCGGCAGCCGGAAGCGCGTTGGCGTCGGGAGCGATGATGATGTCGACGTCCTTGTAGGCCTTCAGGATGCTCTCGCCTGTTTGCAGCGACTTCTGGGCATCGTTGTAGCCATACTGGGTGGTGACGACCTCCCAGCCCGGCTTGTCCTTGGCGATGATCGCCTTGGCCTGCTCGACCCACTGGTTCTGATCGGTGACCGTCGGGCTCGAATAGAAGAAGGCGACCTTGGCCTTGTCGGCCGGATGCTGCTCAGAAGCCATGTCGACCAGGAGCTTGCCGAGCTGAGCCGGCGTACCCTGGTTGATGTAGTAGCTGCGGCACTCGGGGTTAACGTCGCTGTCCCAGGTCAGAACCTTGACGCCGCGGGCCATGGCACGCTTCAGCGCCGGGCAGAGACCGTCGGGCGACACGGCGGAGACGACGATGGCGTTATAGCCCTGGTTGGCGAAGGTGTTGATATACTGCACCTGGCCGGACACCGACGGCTCGGTCGGGCCGTCATAGGTCACTTCAATGCCGAGCTTCTTGCCGGCCTCGACGGCGCCCTTGCCGCCGGAGGTGAAGAAGCCGACGCCGACCAGCTTCGGAATGAAGGCGATGCGGGTGCTGTCGGCGGCGACCGACGGACCGGCGACAGTCGCGGCAGCAGCCACGGCGAGCGCGAGGGAAACGGTACCAAACTTCATTTTTGCTCTCCTTCCAGACGTGGCCCGGGGGCTAAATGCCCCGCTTTCCGGGCCCTCCTCCTCAAACGTCAGACCGTCATTCGGCCGCAACGTTTCTCAGCACGCGCCGATGCTGGAACCAGACGCGTCCCATTTCCGAGAGGCTGCGCAAGGCAACCACGATGACCAGCAGACCGCCCGACAGGGCGCTTGAGACGTGGCTCGACACGCCAACAAGCTGAAGGCCAGTCTGCAGATAGCCGACCAGGAGCGCGGCGAGCGCCGTCCCCAGGATGGTGCCCGAGCCGCCGTAGATCGAGGTGCCGCCAAGCACCACGGCGGTGATCGCCGGCATCAGCGCCGTGGTGCCGAAATCGGACCGGGCCGAGCCGAAATACGAGGCGAGGATCAGGCCGGACAGCGCCGCCATCAGCCCGGTCAGGGCGTAGGCGACCACCAGCGTGCGGAGCACCGGCGTGCCGGCATAGGCGGCGGCGCGCGGGTTCTGACCGATCAGGTAGACATAGCGGCCGAAGCGGGTGCGGTGCAGAAGCGCCATGAACCCCACGGTCAACACCAGGAACAGGGCGAACGGCAGGGGCAGACCGACAACCTCGAGGTTGGCGAGGTTGACGAAGGCCGGGTCGAAGTTGCTGATGCCCTCATAACCCGTCGCGCCGGCCAGACCCGACAGCACCAGGGCGCCGCCGCCGAACAGGAAGCCGGTGCCAAGCGTAATGACCAGCGGGTTGACCTTGGACAGATGGATGGCGATGGCGTTGAAGACGCCAGCCAGCGTGCCGACGGCGAGCGCCGCGATGGCCGCCAGCCAGATGTTGACCTCGCCGACCCAGAGGATGCCGAGGGTGATCGCCGACAGGCCCATCACCGAGCCAAGCGACAGATCGATGCCACCGGTGATGATGACCAGCGTCAGCGCCAGCGCCGTGATGCCGACATGGATGAAGTCAGAGGTTGCGTAGAGCAACATCGATGGCTGCAGGAACACCGGATTGATGGCGCCGAACAGCAGGATTTCAGCGATCAGCAGCAGCGCCAGCACGCTTTCCCAGCGCTTGAGAGCGGGATGGAGCTTCATTTGCGCGCCTCCGAGGGCTTGAGCGTCGTCTTGAGGGACCGGGCAACGTCGGCATGCTGCCCCGCCGCCTGCGGGTCGATGAACTTGCGGTATTTCTGGTAGCGAAGGTGACGATCGACCGCTTCGCGGATCTTGCCGTCGGTGATCAGCACCACCAGCAGGATGGCGCCGGCGATGATGTCGTTCCAGTAGGCCTCGAGGCGCAGCAGCACCAGGATGCTGTCGATCGACGTCATGAAGTAGGCACCGAGCGCCGCACCAATCACCGTGCCGGTACCGCCCAGCAGGCTGACGCCGCCGAGCACGCTCGAGGCGATGGCCCGCATCTCCATGCCGGTGCCGGCGGTGTTCGGAATGAAGCCGATCTGCGAGGCGAAGATGACGCCAGCCAGCGCGGCCAACAGACCGTTGAGACCATAGGCGACGATCTGCACTTCGTTGACGCGGATGCCGATCAGCCGGGCACCTTCGCGGTTGTCGCCGACGGCAAACATCGAACGGCCAAAGGCAGTGTAGCGCAGGCCGAGATGGGCACCGATCAACAAAACCAGCACTAGCCAGGCGACCGGCGACAAGCCAAGCGAGCCGGCCTTGGTCAGTGCCTTGAAGCCTTCCGGCAGGCCTTCGATCCAACTGCCGCCGGACAACAGATGCACGAAGCCGCGGTAGAGGCCGAGCGTACCGAGCGTGGCGACAATCGCCGACACGTTCAGCAGCGACACCAGCGCGCCGTTGAACAGGCCGCAGAGGAGGCCGACGAGTAGTGCCACGCCAACGGAGGCGGGAATGCCCCAGCCGGCGTTCATCAGCAGGCCGGCGACCACGGCCGCAAGACCCATGATCGAACCGACGGAGACGTCGAGGCCGTGCGTCGCCATCACCATGGTGGCGCCAATGGCCAGTACGAACAGGATGAGGCTGTTGCCGTAGACAAGCAGCACGGTGTCAAGCGACAGGTAGCTGCGGTCGACAAGGCCGAGGATCGCAAACAGGAAGACGATGATCAGCGCGACCGAGGCTTCACGGTGGCGCTGCAGGAAGCGGATGATCATTGCGCAGCGTCCAGTTTGGCGCCGACCCCGAAGGAGAGGCGGGCAATGGCGTTGATGGTGATATCGGCGCCTTCGAGCAGACCGCCCGGATAGCCGTGGTTCATCACCAGCACGCGGTGGCTGAGGCGCTCGACTTCCTCGTGGTCGGAGGAGATCAGCAGGATGGCGAGTCCCTCGCCGGCCAGCTTGTCGATCAGCCGATAGATATCGGCACGCACGGCGACGTCGACGCCGCGCGTCGGCTCGTCGAGGATGAGAACGCGCGGACCGGCGGCGAGGCATTTGGCGAGCAGCACCTTTTGCTGGTTGCCGCCCGACAGCGTGCGCACCGGTTGGTCGGCACTGGCACAGACGATGCCGAGCAGCTTGATCTGCTCGGAAAAATCGGCCCGTTCCTTGGCGAGCGGCAGCCATTCCCGGCCGCGATGCAACACCAGCGCCGAGGCATTCCAGACAAGCGGTGCATTGACGAACAGGCCCGATACCTGCCGGTCCTCGGGCAGATAAACGACACCGGCATCAAGGCTCTCAAGCGGACCGTGGCCGGACAGCGGCTTGCCGTCGACGAAGATGCGGCCGCGGGCAGCGGGGCGGATGCCGTAGATGGTCTCGGCGAGCTCGGTGCGACCCGAGCCGACCACGCCGGCAAGGCCGAGGATCTCGCCCGAATGCAGCGAGAAGGTCACGTCGGCGAAGCCCTCGCCGGCTAGCCCCTCGACGCGCAGCCGTTCGGCGCCACGTTCGGCCGGTGCGGCGGCGACATGGCCGAGCGTGAAGCCCTCCTTGCCTTCGACATGCGTCATGGCTGCGACGATCTCGGCGTCGGTGAACGACTTCGGCGGACCGGCCAACACCACCTGGCCGTCGCGCAGGATGGAAACGATGTCGGCGATCTCGCGGATCTCGCCGAGCTTGTGGGAGATGAAGAAGATGCCGACGCCCTGGGCGGTCAGCGCCCGGATGCGTTCGAACAGCTTGCCCACTTCTCGCGGGGTCAGTGCGGAGGTCGGCTCGTCGAGAATGAGGATGCGGGCGTCGCGAATGAGGCCGCGCAGGATCTCGACCATCTGCTGGTCGGCAACCTCGAGCTGACCGGCCTGAGTCGACAGCGTCATGCCGGCGCCGATCTCGGTGATCATCGTCTCAAGGCGAGCGCGCAATTCCTTGCGGTTACCGGGAACGTGCATCAGCACGTTCTCCTCGACCGAAAGGCTCGGAAACAGCATCGGCTCCTGCGGCACCAGATGGATGCCGGCCTGACGGGCGGTCACCGGTGTCAAGGCCGAGGCATCCTCGCCGCCGACCAGGAGTTCACCCCGGTCGAGGCGATGCAGGCCGGCGATCATTTTCATCAGCGTGGACTTGCCGGCGCCGTTGCCACCGAGCAGCGCATGCACTTCGCCGGGCCGAAGCGTCAGATCGACCCCACGCAGCACGGCGATGGAACCGAAGAATTTCCAGATTTGCCTGGCTTCAACCAGCGGCGGCCGCTGGTCGTCCGGCGAGATTCCCGCCATGTCGACAGTCTCCCAACTTCTTTCCTGGAAACGCAGAGCCTCGCCCGCGTTTCGGCGCGCCCTCCTCCGGGCGGTCCGCCGGACTTCCCACAAGAAGCCCGGCGTTACGTTTCACTGTCCTCAGGCGGCTTTGCCGACCTTGTAGATCTCGTAGGCGCGATCGACGCTCTCGCCGTCGTGCACAACGGCCCGCACGGCGGCAATCATCGCCACCGGGCAGTCGGACTGGAAGATGTTGCGGCCCATGTCGACGCCGGCCGCGCCCTGGTCGATGGCGCGCCAGGCCATCTCGAGCGCATCACGCTCCGGCAGCTTCTTGCCGCCGGCGATGACGATCGGCACCGGGCAGCCGGCCACGACCTTCTCGAAGCCGTTTTCGAAATAGTAGGACTTGACGATGTGCGCGCCGAGTTCGGCGCAGATGCGGGTGGCAAGGCCGAAGTAGCGGGCATCGCGGACCATGTCCTTGCCGACGCCGGTCACCGCCATGGTCGGAATGCCGTAGCGGTTGCCGGTATCGATCAGCTTGACGAGGTTGCCGAGCGACTGATGCTCATATTCGGCACCGACGTAGACATTGGTGGTAATCGCCGATGCATTGAGGCGGATGGCATCCTCAATATCCACGGCCACCAGTTCCCGCGACAGCTCGGTGAGCACGCTCATGCCACCCGAGCAACGCAGCACCACCGGCTTGCGGCTATCGGCAGGCATGGTCTGACGGAGACCGCCGCGCGTGCACATCAGCACGTCGGTATACGGAACGAGCGGGCGGATGGTGAGATCGAGACGTTCCAGGCCGGTGGCCGGCCCCTGGAAGTAGCCGTGATCGAAAGCCAGCATGACGGTGCGGCCGCTCTTGGCCTGGAAGATACGTGCCAGACGGTCCTGCATGCCCCAATCAAGAGAGACCGAGCCGCGCACCGGGAACGCCTTCACGTCGACCGGCTGGTCCAATCCGAAATCCTTGCCTTCTCTCACGTCGTCCAAATCGGCCATGGGGTCCTCCAGAGGTCAGGCGGGGTCTACAATCAGCAATACCAGCCGTTCAAATGAACACCGCCTTATCAATTGCACGCCGGATTATTCGCCGGACAAGCCCAATCGTCAACCCAGATTCTGCACATAAGTGACGTCACGAACCAAAAGAATCAGGCTTCGCATTGGCAGCTTTTCTGCAGCGCCATCATAACTCATTGATTTTATTTGGACTCAAGCCAAGAGCACCAACCAGGCCTACGACTTAATGATGATCTGGAACATCATCTCTTGCGCTTATGTGCACATCGTGATCATATGATCGACGAAAACGCCGCACTGGCGCGACCTCCACATCGCCCGTGCAAATGTCATGAAGGTGAGTGACGTGAACGAAGCCTATGACGAGCTGGCATTTGAGCCGCACGAGGAAGAACTGCTGAGCCGCGTGGCATGGCACTACTATCATGACGGCCTGACCCAGAGCGAAATCGGCGAGCGACTCAACCTGTCGCGCATCAAGGTGTCGCGCATGCTCGATCGCGGACGGCGGATGGGACTCATCCACGTCCACATCAATTCCAGCTATGGCGGCTGCTTTGCCCTCGAGGCCCGGCTGCAGGAGATTTACGGCCTCGACGAGGCGCGCGTCATTCCTGCGCAGGAGACAGGCAACATCAACGACCGGCTAGCCGAGGCGGCCAGCCAGTATCTGATGGGGCGCCTCAAGGACCAGGAGATGCTGGCTGTCGGCTGGGGTGCCACGGTAATGGGCACGCTGCAGCGGCTCGCTCGCACCCTCTCCTACCGCGACATTTCGCTGGTCAGCCTGACGGGAGGCGTGTCGGCCTATATCGAGGGCGTCGCATCGGGCCGGTCATCGCAGAACGTCCACCTCATCCCGGCGCCGCTCGTCGTGTCGCAGGAGAGCATCGCCGAAGCGATCCGGGCCGAGCGGCACGTCGTCGAAGTGATGAGCATGGCGCGCACCGCCAACTATGCGTTGGTGGGCATTGGTGCCGTCGCCGACGAGGCGACGCTGATCGCCTCCGGCTATGCCAGCCGCTCGCAGTTCGAGATCTTCCGCCGCCAGGGCGCAGTGGGTGACATCATCGGCATCTTCTACGACCAGAACGGCGTGCCGCTCGACCTCCCCTTCCACAAGATGCTGGTCGGCCTCGACTTCGATGCGCTGTCGGCCATTCCGCAGGTGATTGCCGCCGCCGGAGGGCCCCGCAAGGTCGAGGCCATCCGTGCCGCCGCGCGCGGTGGCCGCATCAACGTGCTGATCACCGACGAACCGACCGCCGAGGCCATCCTCGAGAAGGACCAAGCATGACCCGTCCTCACGTTCTTGCCATCGATGCCGGCACCGGTAGCGGGCGCGCCGTCATTTTCGACGTCGCCGGCCGCCAGGTTGCCGTCGCTCAGGAGGAGTGGACGCATCTCAGCGACCCTCGCTATCCCGGTTCGATGGAATTCGATTGCGCCGCCAACTGGTCGCTGCTTGCCGGCTGTGTACGGCGAGCGCTGGCCGCCGCCGACCTGCCGGCGTCGGCCATCCGCGCCGTCAGCGCCACATCGATGCGCGAAGGTATCGTGCTGTGGGATCGGGCTGGCCGCGAGCTGTGGGCCTGCGCCAACGTCGACTCGCGCGCCTCCGACGAGACGCGGGCGCTGAAGGCAGCCCAGCCGGATTTCGAACGCGACGCCTATGCCGTCACCGGCCAGACCTTCGCGCTCGGCGCCATTCCCCGTCTCAAGTGGATCGAGCGGCACCTGCCGGACGTTCACGCCCGCACGGCGCGGATGTCGATGCTGTCCGACTGGATCGTCGCGCGCCTCAGCGGCGAGATCGCCTGCGACCCGTCGAACGGCGGCACCAGCGGCCTGCTTGCCCTCGATACCCGGACCTGGGATGCCGACATCGCCCGTCGCGCCGGCATCGACCCGGCCATCCTGCCGCCCGTCCACGAGACGGGCACCGCCATCGGCCGCGTAACAGCCGCCGCCGCGGCCGACACCGGCCTTGCCGAAGGCACGCCGGTGGTGGTCGGCGGTGGTGACGTGCAATTCGGCGCGCTTGGCCTTGGCGTCGCCCGAGCCGGCGAGGCCGCCGTGCTCGGCGGCACCTTCTGGCAGCAAGTGGTCAACATGCCCAAGCCAATCGCCGACCCGGCCATGCGGGTGCGCGTCAATCCGCACGTGGTGCCCGGCCTCAGTCAGGCCGAGGGCATCGCCTTCATGGTCGGCATGACCACCCGCTGGTTCCGCGACGCCTTCTGCGACGAGGAGAAGCGCATCGCCGCCGAACGGGGCATCGATGTCTACGCGCTGCTCGAAGAGAAGTCGGCGGCGGTGGCACCGGGCGCCAACGGCATCCTGCCGATCTTCTCGGACGTGATGAACTGCGCCGCCTGGTATCATGCCGCGCCATCGCTGCTCAACCTGTCGCTCGACGCCAGCGTCTGCGGCAAGCCGCAGATCTTCCGGGCCATCCAGGAGAACGCGGCGATCGTCGCCGCCGAAAACCTTCGGCTTGCCTCTGACCTCGCCGGTGTGACGCTCACCGATCTGGTGTTCGCCGGTGGCGCCTCCAAGGGCGCGCTCTGGGGCCAGATCCTTTCCGACGTCACCGGCCTGCCGGTGAAGGTGCCGGAGGTGACCGAGGCGACGGCGCTGGCCGCCGGCCTCGCCGCCTGGGTTGGCATTGGCGAGTTCGCCTCGCTGCCGGAGGCGGCCGACGCCGTCGTCCGGTGGCGCCGCCGCTACGAGCCGGACGCCGGCCGCCACGCCCTTTACGGCGAAGTCACCGAACGCTGGCGTACGGCCTATGCCGCCCAGCGCGGCCTCGTCGATGCCGGCATCACTCGATCGATGTGGAAGGCCCCCGGCCTCTGATGGCCGCCGCGCGAACTGCCCGGTGCGACGAACAGGCCCGGACTTAAGGCTCGTATTTCAAGCAAGGACCGCCGTCCGGACGGGGACAGCGGCGGAGGAACGATGTTCAAGACCAGAGAAGACGACCACGACTATCGCTTCGGTGACCATGGCCCGAAATACCTGCTGCGCGGTCCACGCATCGACATCGGCGTAGTGACGTTGCAGCCCGGCCAGAATTTCTCCACGCACAAGCATCAGCACGTCGAGGAGAATTTTCTGACGATTGCCGGCGAGGTGCATATGTATGTCGACGGGGAATTGCACGTGCTCGGCGTTGGCGACTTCCTGCGGTGCGAGCCGGGTGAAGGCCATCACGTCGTCAACCGCGGCGATACGCCGTGGAAAGCGGTGTTCGTCAAGGCGCCCTACGATCCCAAGGACAGCGTGCCGATCGCCTGGACGCCCGAAAAATAGCCGGTCAGTTGACTACATCGCGGCATCGGCGACAAGCGCTGCGACCGCGATGGCCAACGCCAGACCAAGAAGGCCTGTTGGCGGCAGTGACAACGCCACCAGCAGGCCGCCGGCCATCGCGGCCACAAGGCGCGGCAGCACGCCACCCAGCTTCAGACCGCACCGGAACAGCGCCGTTCCCGCAAAGTAGAGCGCCAATCCAAGGGCCAGCCAGAAAGACAATTGGGCTCTTTCGGAGTCTGCGGTGAAATGCCCCTTGAGGCCGACCGACAGGCAGAGCAAGCCGCCGATCATCACCAGGAACGCAAACCAGTAGGCGATCAGCGCCGCCCGCCCCCGTTCCGTCACGGCAAGGCTGGAAAGGCGGCGCTCGGCCCGCCGGTCATCGGCGGCAAAATAGGCGAACCACAGCGCGATGATGACGGCGAGCGACAGACCAGCCTCGATCAGGCTGGTCGCCACACGTTCAGCGGAAAGCGTGACGCCGATCGAAATGACAGTTTCGCCAAAGACGATGATCAGCAGCAGACCATGCCGCTCGACCAGATGGTCCGGTGAGAGCGCAAAGGCGCGCGCAGAATAAAACAGCGCCATGGCAATCAACGTGACGATCACCAGCACCTGGGCGCCGCCGCCGGCCAAGGGCGGCAGATAGCCAGAGGCGCCGAGTAAAAGCGCGGTGCCAACATTGACGAAACCGAAGCGTAGCGCCGGCCAGGCGACGCCGCCGAGCGTGGCGAAGGCCACGAGATGGACCGCCACCACGAATAGGGCGCCACCGCCGAGGATGGCTGTGCTGTGTTCGTGCAGACCGGGAATGCCGATCGCAATAAAAAAGGTGCCGGCCATGGCGACCAGCATGACTGCGGTCAGGGCTCGCGATGAGGCGATATGGCTCGCCAGCCAGACATAGCCGCCATACATCCACCACAGGAAGGTCAGGACAGACAGGGCGCCCAGAATGTCACTCGGCGTGTGGGCTGCCTTCAGCAGATGGGTGATCTGGGTGATCGCGAAGACGAAGGTCAAATCGAAGAGGAGTTCAACCGTCGCCGCGTGCCGCTCGCCCGCCCCCGGCGCCCCTGATGTCATTGCGGCTCTCCGCATAAAGAACTGAAGATTATGCCGCTCCAAAGAGCCAGTTGAAGAGTAACCGAATCAAGGCCCGATGCAACCGGCGCCACGATATCAGGACCTTTCACGGCGACAGGTCGTTGACCTGGACCTATCCGCAGCAAGGAGAGGATCCATGCCTCGTGGAGACAAGTCCGCCTATACCGACAAGCAGAAACGCAAGGCCGAGCACATTGAGGAGAGCTACGCGTCGCGGGGCGTTCCGGAAAAGGAAGCGGAAAGCCGAGCCTGGGCGACCGTCAACAAAGAGAGCGGTGGCGGCAATAAATCCGGCTCGGGACGGGGCCGCCCCGACACCCACGTCTCTTCCGAGAAAGGCGGTCGTAAAGGTGGCGCCGCCACAGCATCCCGATCGAAGGAAGAGCGCTCGGCTTCGGCCAAGAAGGGCGCTGCGACCCGCAAGCGCAACCGGAACCAGGGCGGCGGATAAACAGCATGGCGAAGGCCGAGCGTGCCGAGGGACTGAATCCCTCATCTTCAGCTTGGGAAGCTGCTGACAAAGCCTTCAAAAACAGCCCATCGCGGCACTCTTGGCCGTTCGCGCCGAGAGGACCTGGATTGTCAGGCCTTACCCTTGCCAGCAGGAACCTTGGTGGTCGATGCCAGCTTGCCTTGGACGGCGAACGGGCTAACGGCTTGCGGTGGGGTCTTGACGGCCTGTTTGGGCTTTCGGGCCTCGCGATTGCCGCGCTTTTGTTCTTTAGCCACGACCGAAGGTCCTCTCGACAAGCGTCGTCCTGTCCTCGGACGAGGCGGTCACCGCTTCGAGGCTATCCTGCGTCGCGACCCGCTCATAACGCTCTTCGTCGTTACGGATGCGATACTGCGGTTGATCGCCGGACGACGGCAGGATCGCCGTGACGTGGTAGATACCGGCAACGGAGGCATATTTGAAACTGGGTCTCAGGCGGACGGCTTGGCCGATGCCAAAGGAATGGGACGCGGCGCCGAGCCGCGTTGAAGGCTTGGTGGATCGCAATGCGTTTACAGTCGTCATGATCGTTTAGTCCCTTTGGAACACAACAGGCAGAACCACGGGAAGAGCGATGCTCCCCGGAGATGCCGGTTCGATGATTGGCCAAACAACACTGTCAGGGTGATGCTGGCTGAGTTTCCTTCGGTGACCGCCGAAAATTTCCACACCGGCAAGGAATACTCGTCCCGGAGGCCTTCATTCCCCACCAGCAGGGTCACTGAATTCCCACCGCGCTCGCTAGCATCGAATTTCGGCAAGGCGCCATGAAGAAGTACTCGCGCCAATGACTAGTCACGCGACGTTTACTATCGATAATTTGATAAAAGACGGTGCGTTTCTGACAACGCAAAGCCATATTGGCTAAATTAACGAGATTTATATATGCTCTCGCACTGAGATTAAGGCAAGGCAGAAAGCGGATTTATTTTCAGGGGTGGCGTTTCGACGTGAAATATCTTATAGGCACGAAGTGACGCTGTTCAGAGGCGCTAATTGGGGGCCCTCTGTCTGTTCCTGAAATACTCACTCCCTTGCGTCGTACCGCCGTCGGCGTTTGGAGACGCCCTCGGGTGGTGAGGCCTTGCTCTCCAATAGATCGGAAAACCCGTGCAGGTTCTCGTTCGAGACAATAACATCGACCAGGCTCTTCGTGTTCTTAAGAAAAAGATGCAGCGGGAAGGCATTTTCCGCGAGATGAAGCAGCACCGCGCCTACGAGAAGCCATCGGAAAAGCGGCAACGCGAAATGTCTGACAGCATCCGGCGTGCCCGCAAGGTTGCTCGCAAAAAGGCACAGAGAGATGGCCTGCTGCCGATGCCGAAACGGAAAGAGCCGGTGGTGAAGCCGCGCCCTGTCGCCTTCCAGTGATGGCATCAAGGTAGCGACGATCTCCCGATGAACGCCTATGACCAGCTGCCCGTCACATTTTCTAGATTTGCTAGAGAATTGAGGGGCAGCTCTAGGCTTTATCGTAAATAGTAAAGAGCCTCCTTGTAAAATATATAAATACGCTTATATATGTCTTATCGATTTTGTTGACGAATGTTGTTCTCGCCTTCGGCGCTCTTACGATCTTCCTTTTCAACATCGCAAACCTCGGCGTCCGGCACCTTGCTGGGCGACGTAAATCTATTCCGATTGAAGGGAAATATCATGAGCACCGGAACCGTAAAGTTCTTCAATTCCGTCAAGGGCTTTGGCTTTATCGAGCAGGGCGGCGGGTTGCAGGACGTGTTCGTCCACATTTCGGCCGTCGAACGGTCCGGCATGAACTCCCTGGCCGATGGTCAGAAGGTGAGTTTCGATATCGTACAGGATAGCCGTACCGGCAGAAGCACGGCTGAGAATCTCCAGACCGTCTAATTCTTTGTGTCTCTGATCCTTGACCACGGATGTACTGGCACTGATCATCGAGATGTAGGCGAGGAGGCCGGGCAAGCCCGGCCTTTTTTGTTGCGAAAACACCCGCCGACGCTCTCGGCCGGGTTTATGCCCGCGCCAACACGACGATCCGATCCATCTCCTCGAATATCTGTATGTCGGCCTTGGCTGGATTGATCACTACACCGCCGAGACGGCGGGCATCGTCGGGACCGGAACGTCGGCGACGATAGCCCAGGGCAACCTCGCCCACCCGGCGGGCGGCCTCGGTGACAGTGGCAAAGTTGACCGGTTGACCGAGAGCGACATAGTCGCCGATCGGACGCAAATAGATTTCCGATCCGGCTTCGTCGAGAAGGCTGGAGAAAATGGCGGACATGAATTCATTCTCCGCCGTCTGGGCGAGCATCAAGCTGACCAGCTTGTTGCTGACGACGAAATCGTCGGCCCGACTGACCTCGGCCAACTCGCGATTGCGCACGTCGATCATTTCGGAAACGACGGAGATATGCTTTCCGGACATCTCGGCGATTTTGCGCAGATGCAACAGCGTCACCAATGTGCGCGTGTCGGCCGGCTGCGGTGGCAGGTCTTCTGTGTAGCCGAGCACCAGCACGTGGTCGTAGGCGGCGACATCAAAGGCTTCAAGAGCGGCGCGATGGGTGGTGTCCGCCTGGGTGAACTCGACTGACAGATGGTCGCTGAACACCATGATCGACGCCACCCTGTCGGCGAGGTCGGCGACATCGGCGACGATGCTCAGCAGCGAACCGGGGGCAACATAGCGCGACAATTCAGCGGCGATCATCGGCGCCCGGCGGTTCCAGCCAATCATCAGCGTCCGTTCCGGACCAGTTGCCACCGGAAGCGGGTAGCGGAGCGCCGCCTGGTCGAAGGCCACCGGGGCGGTGACGGCAATTTTGTCGTCGTCTTCGGCAATCAGGATCAGTTTCTGACCGGCTGCCAGCTTGCGCTCCGGATCGGGGTTGAGGTCAACCGTGCCATCGGCCTCGGCAAACCCCATGGGCACACAGGAATCGAAGCTGCCGAGGATGGCGGTGAACGGCTGGCCGACCAATTCGGGCTGTTCGAGCGCGTAGATCTCGCAGCCGTCGAAATCGAGCAATTCGGAGTAGACGGCACTCAGACCCGACTGACGGCAAGACTGCACCATGATGCAGGCAATCAGGTTGTCAGCCAGCACGAGCTGGACCTCGTCGCCGCCGACCACTTGGGCCAGCTCGGCATTCTTGGCAGCGCGAATCTCGGCGGCGATGTGATAGCGCGCCGCGCGGCGGCCGGGATCGTTGACGAGCGCCAGTACGGTCTTGATGACCTGTGAATCGGGGTCGTCGCCTTCCGGCGACAGCACCACCACCGAGCGCGAAGTCTGCGGATTGACGATGGCGAGATCGTACAGATCCGTGGGATCGCCCGAGCGACAGATGATGCGCGTGTTGCGACTGTCGGGCACCTTGGCGGCGATCTCGTCTTCCATCTCGACCTTATCGCGATTTGCCATCACGACGATGCGTGGCCGGCGGCGACTCTCGTTGGCAATCACCAGCTCGGAAATGACGTCGAAGATCGATGGCGACCAGTTGAGGATGATGGTGTGATCCTCTTCCTGGACCTGGCTGCGGCCCTTGCGCAATTCGTCGAGCTTGCCTTCGAGACCGGTGCTGAGCACACCGATCAGGGCCGACACGACGAAGATGCCGGCCAGTGTGACCAGCAGCATGACAATGCGGAAGCTCCAGCCTGCATCGCCCCCCATGGTACCTGAATCGAGCGTGCGCATCAGCGCTTCCCAGGCACCCTCCAAGAAGCCCAGTTGCTCGCCACCTTCCTGGGCAATACCGGTGACGGCCAGGAAAAGACCGGCGACCATGATGACGATCAGCGAGATGAGACCGAGCCAGCCGATCAGCGCGATCGGGCCGGCGGCCATGGTCTTGTCGAACTCATAACGCAGCTTCTGCTTCAAACCGACCCTGTTGGACATGCCCCACCCTATACGCTGCAGCGCCTCACCCCTGACCAAGCTCACCGCCTGCACACAACCGCGCACAGCGGAAAACGATCCGCTCCGGACTACACAATAAAGATGAAGAATAACTGGAGAAAAGCGAAAAGGCCGGAATGACTTGGCGGTTCATCCCGATGAATGATGTCGCCTGCAACCTGACTTCGATTGATCTTGCTGCGACCATTGGCGCGGCCTGCGACGGCAAGCGAGCCGGGAGCCTTGGTTGGCGACCAGATTGTTCGGCCTGGTTGGCAAATACTCGAAATCGCCAAAGCTCCGTCGCGGCCGGTGGGCTTTTCCGTATCAGGCCCTGCCTTTTGAAGGGGGCGCCGACGATACATTCTTTGCGCAAACATGCGCCCGCGAACAACGTCTCCGTCCGCAGGTGTCAACGCCTGTCCGCTTAAGCGTAGACGACGATGATTCAAATGAAGGTCAGCGGCAGCAAAGGCGAAGCCGCCAAGCGCAGCGACTTACCGGTGGCGCGATGGCTCGGCAGCGCGTTCAACCATTGAAATATAAGGCAATCTGGAGCGGGTGAAGGGAATCGAACCCTCGTGTTCAGCTTGGGAAGCTGCTGCTCTACCATTGAGCTACACCCGCGACGCGATTTAGATCGCAGCCCCGCCCGGCGCTGTCAAGAGGCGCCGCGCCACCTTCAGGAGCGGAAGTGCTTGGAGAGCTTCAACCCCTGCGCCTGGTAGTTGGACCCCATGCCCTGACCATAGAGCGTGGCCGGCACTTCCACCATCCGCTCGTAAACGAGGCGGCCGATGGTCTGCCCGTGGTCGAGAATGAAGGGCACATCGTGACTCCTCACCTCCAGCACGGCGCGTGCGCCCTTGCCACCAGCCGGCGCATGACCAAAGCCGGGATCGAAGAAGCCGGCATAGTGGACGCGGAACTCACCCACCAGCGGGTCGATGGCCACCATTTCGGCCGCCGTTTCTGGCGGCACCTGCACCGCCTCACGGGAGACGAGGATGTAGAACTCATCCGGATCCAGGATCAGCGACGGCCGGCCACGCGCCTTGATCGGCTCCCAGAAGTCGGCGACGTCTTGTGACGCCTTGGCGTCGACGTCGAGCACGCTGGTGTGACGGCGGGCGCGATAACCGATCAACGCGCCTTCGCCGGCACCGGCGAGATCGATGGACAGCGTCAGGCCGTGTTCGAAGCGCGGCGGCTCCAGATCGACCAGCGGATACCGGGTATGGAGCGCCGCCAGCGCCGCATCGTCGAGACGCGCATCCCCGCGGCGAAAGCGAACCTGGCTGAGGCGCGAGCCGGCCCGCACCTTGACCGGGAAGGTCCGGGGTGACACTTCGACCCACAGCCGGCCGTGATAACCGGCGGCGATCTGATCGAAGGCGACGCCATGGTCGGTGATGAGCCGGGTAAAGACGTCGATGCGGCCGGTCGAGCTCTTGGGATTGGCGGACGCGGAAATATCGCCCGGCAGAGCAAGGGTCTCGAGAACCGGTACCAAGTAGACGCCCCCCGTCTCAAGCACCGCGCCTGCGGTGAGGTCGAGGTCGTGCTGCGTGAGGTAGCCGAGCTTGTCCTCGACCGTGGCGCCACCGCCCGGCAGGAAGCTCGCGCGAAGGCGATGGGCAACCGGCCCCAGGCGGAGATCAAGGCTGGCCGGCTGGATCTGGTCGCCGTCGAGTGATCGCGCTGATGCAATGGCGCCTGCGTCGAACAGCTCACGGATGCGATGGGCGGGAAGAATGCCGGCGGTCTCGGTCATGGCTTGCGAAGCTTCCGGAGGGCAAGGTGGGACGCCGGAGTCCGACGGACTCGGCCAAATTTCCCGAAGCTCTAGCCTGTTTTGCCGTCCATGGAAACTCGAAGACCGGCGCGAATCCGAAGATTGGCCGGTTGGTCAGATGCTGGCGGCCGGAAGAACGGCCGGCATGCCGTGCGTAGCCTCACTGCGCATACTCTTGCGATAGAAGCGGACCTGCCCCTTGCCAGCCTGTTTGGCGGCATAGAGCGCAGCATCAGCCTTGTGCAGCAGGGCGGCCACGTCCAGGCCGTGCTCCGGCGCCATGGCGACGCCGATGCTGACGCCGACGATCAGCGAGCGGCCATTGTAGAGATACGGGCTGCTCAGCGCCGCCAGTACCGTTTCGGCGCGTGCTTCCGCCAAGCGCCGATCGTCCGTCGGGATGACCATCACGAATTCGTCGCCGCCAAGCCGAGCCACGGTGTCCTCAATCCGGCAGAACTCGCGAAGCCGGTTCGCCACACCGACCAACACGGCATCGCCGGCGGCGTGGCCGGCGCTGTCGTTGACATCCTTGAAGCCGTCGAGATCGAGATAGAACACCGTCGCCATGGCATCCTCGCCGCGTCTCGGATTGAGCTGACGCTTCATGCGGTCGAGCAGCAGCAGCCGGTTCGGCAACCCGGTAAGCGGGTCGTGCAATGCCTTCTCCTCGCTGACGCTGATCAGCCGGGCGGCGCGGCGGGCGAAGGTGAGGACCGCGACCGTCAGCACGAGATACGCGGCGAAGACCAGCACCAGCCCCGGCCCAATAGCCTTGATGATCTGGTCGCCTGGCAGGATGGGATCCCAGACCAGCGAGTCGCCCATGGTGCCGTCCTGACTCATCAGGCGCAGGCGGCCGGAACCCTCAGTCGTTTGTCCAAACATCGGCTCGTAGCTGAGGTTCGGCAGCATGAAGGTTTCTGCCAGATACTCGAGGCTCGCGCGGGTTACCCGGTGGCCAGCCGCCAGAATGTAGCCGTTGTTGGCCGGGCCCTCCCGGTCGGCAACGGCGTGGATACCGGTGACAGCGAACAGCACGGGAGCGCCGTCGACTGCGATGAGCTGGGTCACCGTCTCGGCAATGCGGCCGGCCCGCCAACGAGCAATCAGCTGCCCGAAAGTGGACGGCAGCACGCCGCGAGCCTCGGTCGACACGATCCGCCCGTCGATGCGAGAGAACAACGTGCGGTCGTTCGGATCCAGAACGAAAAGGAAGCTGTCAGCCTCTCCTACTCCCAGATGACTGGCAAGCCACGCGGCATCGAAGGCGTCAATGACATGCGCGGCCGTCTCATCGCGACCAGCCATGCCCGTTGCCAGCTTGGCAAGCTCGTCGGCAAAATGGCCGAGGGCATTTTTTGCCGCCCGCTGCTGGAACTCAATGGACAGGTGATTCTGCTTTGAAGACAGCATCAGCACGCCGGCGATGGCGCCAGCGAGCAGAAGGGCGATCAGGCCGAACATCGGCAGGATCACCCGCAGGAAGAATCGGCGATCAAGGCTGGTCGTCGGGTTCATCGGGACTCCAAAACGCGGTCGCATGACCAGTATCTTGGGCCGCATCAACCAAGAATCCGTGGAGGTACGGGAATTATCTCGGTATGACAAACAGCACCTTACGAGACTCGACAATTTAGCCGTCGCTGTCTGCCGCCTATGGCAGAACCCCGCCGATTCTGCACCAACGGGTATCGCTCGCCAGCTTGACCTTTGTCGGTGCTTCCCCTAGCTTCAAGACGTTCGTGGTTTTTTGAGCCGACCGGCTTGCCGCCACGCTAAATAAGGCTGCTAAAAGGTCGGGACGGACATGTCGCTTGTTGACACCCGGCTCGCCTTGCGCAGCCGGGTTCGCTTTTTCCGGACCCCGACAGTGAAGGACGAAGACATGACCAAGGTCAACTGGCATCCCGACACCGCCCTCGTGCACGGCGGCAGCCTGCGCTCGCAATGGGGCGAAACGTCCGAGTCGATGTTCGTGACGCAGGGCTTCGTCTACGACAGCGCCGAGCAAGCCGAGGCGCGCTTTCTCAATCTTGATCCGGGCTTCCAGTACAGCCGCTTCGCGAACCCGACGGTCACCATGTTCGAGGACCGCATGGCGTTGCTCGAAGGCGCGCCGGTGGCACGGGCGACGGCAACCGGCATGGCGGCGGTGACGGCGGCCATTCTGTCCCAGGCGTCGGTTGGTGATCATATCGTGGCGGCGCGGGCGCTGTTCGGCTCCTGTCGCTACATCGTCGAGGATCTGGCGCCGCGCTTCGGCATTTCGTGTACGCTGGTCGACGGCCGCGACCTCGATCAGTGGCGCGCCGCCGTGCGGCCGAACACCCGGGTGTTCTTCTTCGAGAGCCCGACCAATCCGACGCTGGAAGTGGTGGATATCGCTGCCGTGGCCGAGATCGCCCACGCCGCCGGGGCCCGCCTCGTGGTCGACAATGTCTTCGCCACCGCGCTCTACCAGAAGCCCCTTGAGCTCGGTGCCGACGTGGTCGCCTATTCGGCCACCAAGCACATCGACGGTCAGGGTCGCTGCATGGGCGGCGTTGTCCTCTGCGATGAAGAGTTTTTGGAAAAGCACCTGCAGGTTTTCCTGCGCCAGACCGGCCCGACCATGAGCCCGTTCAACGCCTGGGTGATGCTGAAGGCGCTTGAGACCTTCTCGCTGCGGGTGAGCCGGCAGACTGAAAGCGCCGCCAAGATCGCCGCCTTCCTCGAAGGGCATCCGAAGATCGAACAGGTGATCTACCCGGGGCTGGCCAGCCATCCGCAGGCCGATGTCTGCGCCAAGCAGATGACCGGCGGCTCGACGATGATCGCCGTCGAGGTGAAGGGCGGCCGCGAAGGCGCCTTCGCCGCCGTCAACCGGCTCGGTATCATCAAGATTTCCAACAATCTCGGCGACGCCAAGAGCCTCATCACCCATCCCTCGACGACGACGCACCAGCGCTTCACCGAGGAGCTGCGCCAGGAACTCGGCATCCGCCAGGGTCTACTTCGCCTGTCGGTCGGCCTCGAGCATGCGGACGACCTGATCGCCGATCTTGATCAGGCGCTCGGTAACTGACCGCTCGATAATAACGCCTCCGAAACGAATTCGGTGTAGAAGGGACGCATGCCGATCGACATGCGTCCCGCTCAGGCTCTCAGACTTTGGCACGACGTCTCGCTCGCCATCGTGCGCGAGAACGGCGCTGACCTGTCGCCACGCCAGATCACGGTACTGCTCACTGTCTACCTCGAACCGCCGCCGCACACGGTGCGCGGTCTTGCCGAGAAACTCGGCGTCACCAAGCCGGCGATCACCCGCGCCCTCGACACCATGGGCGAGTTGAAGCTCCTGGGTCGCAGGCGCGATGAAGCCGACCGGCGCAACGTCATCGTCCACCGTACCGTGGAGGGCGCTCTGTTTCTCGAGCGTCTCGCCGATACCATCGTGGACAAAGCCAGGGAGCTGCCGCGTTGACGCCCGACCGTCGTACCACCTTCGCTCGCCCAGACCTCGCCGACGCCGCCCTTGCCGGCCGTGTGGCGGCCGAACGATACGCCGAAGCGCGGCCGGCCCGAATTGCGGCGCCGCTCGCCGGCATCAGGCGCGAACCGCGCTTCGATTGCCCGCTCGACAGCGAGGCGATCCATGGCGAGGCGATCCGGGTGCTCGACGTTGACGACGAGGGCTGGGCCTTCGTGCAGATCGACCGCGACGGCTACGTCGGCTACGTGTCGGCCGAGGCCCTGTCCTTTCTGCTACCGGAGCCGACGCATACCGTGACGGCGCTACGCTCCTTTGCCTTTTCCGGCTCCGACCTCAAGCTGCCCGTCGCCTATCCGCTGGTGCAGGGCGCGCGCGTGACCGTCGTCGGCGAGGTGGAACGGCGCAACCTCGTCTACGCACTGCTCGCCGATGGCACGGCAACGGTGATGAAGCATCTTTCAGCGGTCGGTGGCCCGCCGGCCAACGATTTCGTCGCCGTCGCCGCCGCCTATGTTGGCACGCCCTATCTCTGGGGCGGGGTGTCCAGTCTCGGCATCGACTGTTCCGGTCTCCTCCAGCGGGGGCTCGCCGAGGCCGGCATCATCGCCCCGCGCGACACCGATCAGCAGGAGACGGCGGTCGGCGAACCGGTCGACTGGAACGGCGATCCCGATGCCCTCGTTCGCGGCGACCTTGTCTTCTGGAAAGGCCATGTCGGCATTATCGCCGGACCGGACCAGCTCCTTCATGCCAACGGATTTCACATGGCGACGGTAATCGAACCGCTCGCCGCCGCCATCGCCCGCATCGCCTCGGGCGGCGTGGAGGTGACGAGCGTCCGCCGCCTTGGCGGGTACCGGCCAAAGGGCTGACGGACGGCGGCTTTCATCGCCGCCGGGCAACCCGAGGCTTTCCCCGCTCTCGCAGTTCGGATAGCGTTGGCCAATCACGGTTGAGCCGCCAGAGTGCACCGGACATGCGCTTGTCAAAATCCTTGATCGCAACGACTCTGGTCGTCTTTTCGTGCCTCTGCGGTCTGGGATCGTGGCCCGTCGCAGAGGTGCGCGCTGCGGAAGCCGACTATCCACAGCTTGTCCCTCCAGGCGTTGGGCCTGCCACCGGCGCGAGCCCGCCGTCCATCCGCTTCGTCACCGCCGACGACTTTCCGCCGTTCAACTTCGTCGACGGCTCGGGCCTGATTACCGGTTACAACGTCGAGGTCGCCCGGGCGATTTGCACGCATCTTTCCATTCCCTGCACCGTCCAGATACGCCCCTTCCCGCTGCTGCTCGACACGGTGCGTGAGAACAAGGCCGACGCCATCGCCGCCGGCATTGCCGACACGCCGACGTTGCGCCAGCACCTTGCCTATTCCGTTCCTTATTTTCGTGAGCCCGCCCGCTTTGTCCGCCGCTGGCCGGCATTGGTCGACCCATCGCCGCGCACGCTATCCGGCAAGACGGTGGGGGTCGTTGCCAGCAGTCGCTACGCGGATTTCATTCGAGATTTCTTTCCAGCGGCGACGCCGCGTGCCGCCAACACCGAAGCCGAGCTGTTCGCACTCCTCAAAAGCGGCGAAGTCGATGCCGTATTCACCGGTGCTGTCGGCGCGTCGTTCTGGCTGGCTGGGCCGGCCGCTCACGGCTGCTGCGCCTTTTCCGGCGGCGCCTATACCGAGCCCGCCTATTTCGGCAACGGCATGAAAATCGCCGTCGCTGCCGACAATCTGGCGCTCAAAAGCAGCATTGACGGCGCGTTGCGCGCGCTCGACGCCGATGGCACGCTCGCCGATCTCGCCTTGCGCTTCTTTCCCGAAAGCCTTTACTGACCCCGAGCACCAAACCGGGATGCGCCCGCCATGTTCACCGCCGTCAGCCACGACATCGTCATCACCGTCGAGCCAAGCTATCTTCCCGGTGAGTCCGATCCCGACGAGCACCGCTACGTCTGGTCCTACCGGGTGATCATCGCCAACCACGGTCGACGCGCGGTACAACTCATGACGCGCTCTTGGGAGATCACCGATGCCAACGGCGTCCGCCGCACCGTGACCGGTCCCGGCGTGGTCGGCCAGCAGCCGATCATCGAGCCGGACGAGGCCTTCGAGTATACGAGCGGCTGTCCGCTGTCGACGCCGAGCGGCATCATGTCCGGCAGCTATCGCATGGTGGATGATCGCGGCACGACGCTCGAGGTCACCATTCCCGCCTTCTCGCTCGACAGCCCCATGACGGCGCGGACCCTCAATTGATCTCGTCCTTGATCATTGATGGCGCCGCTCCTTGATGGCGGAAGCCGCCTTTGCGATTTCAAACGATTGCCTTGGCTGATCGCCGGCCACGGCTGGACAAGGCCGGTCGCCGCGCCTATCTGTCGGCAACCTTCCTCACCGGAAAGCCGGAGCGTCCTCCATGTCCGACCGTTTTGCCCGTCTGCTCGGCGATAGTCCGGCGCGCCTTCTCCTGCGTCTCGTCATTCTCTCGCTGGTCGTCGGTGTCGTGCTCGCCGCACTTGGCGTCGAGCCCTATGACATCGTCGCCTCGGCGCTGCGTTTCATCGACCGTATCTGGTCGATGGGCTTTGACGCCGTCGACCGCGTCTGGCGCTACTTCCTTCTCGGCGCCGTCGTGGTGGTGCCGATTTGGCTGGTGCTGCGACTCCTCAACGTCGGCCGCAATCGCTTCTGACCGACGCCCCGCGGAAAGCGAACCTCACGATGATCCTGCCTCCCGATCCACCCTCCGGCTTCGACTGGTCGAGCCACAACACCTACTCGGTCAACCCGCTCGGTCGCCATTCCGAGCAACGCACCGACGAGGCGCTGGTGCAACGCCACCTCGACGATCCGCGCCGCCGGCTGATGATGCTGTTTGGCGACCGCGTGCTCGTGAAGTCCGGACGCCTCGATTTTGTTGGTCCTGCTGCCGACGCGCTGTTCCGGGAGACCGAAACGCAGATATTTCTCGGTCTCGACCCGGAGGGCCAGCCCTGGTTCGCCGGTGAATTCAAGTCCGAACCAGACCTGGAACCGGGCGAGACCCTCGTCGATCTCCGCAGCCTTGCCCGCGATGCGATTGTGGGCGCTGACGGCTACGGCCCGGTGGCGCAGGCGCGCTCCACGCTGTTCTGGCATCAGCGCCACCGCTTCTGTGGCGTCTGCGGCGCGCCGACGGTCAGCATCGCCGCCGGCTACCAACGCAATTGCACCGGCTGCGGCACACAGCATTTTCCGCGGACCGATCCGGTGGTGATCATGCTGATCCAGAACGGCGAGGATCGGGTGTTGCTCGGCCGCACGCCGCGTTTCGAGGCGGGCATGTATACCTGCCTCGCCGGCTTCATGGAGCCGGGCGAGACGGTGGAGGACGCCGTGCGTCGCGAGGTGAAGGAAGAATCGGGCATCGACGTCGGCGCCGTCCGCTATCACGCCAGCCAGCCTTGGCCGTTCCCGGCTAATCTGATGCTCGGCTGTTATGGCGAAGCGATCTCCACCGACATCCAGGTCGACAAGGAGGAGATGGACGACTGCGCCTGGTTCAGCCGCGACGAGGTGAAGGCAATGCTGGCGACCACCGAGGTCGGCAAGCTCCATTGCCCGCCGAAGCTGGCGGTTGCCCGCCAACTCATCGAAGTGTGGGCCGACCTGAAGTAGCCCCTCAGAGTGTCGCCTATTCCCCGGGCCGGAGGCCGAGATGGGCGGCCGGCTCGCGGATCTTGTCGCGGAAAGGACTGGCCGGGTAGCTGCCGAACACCTTGACCTCGCGGCTGAAGAACTCGAGTTCCTCCATGGCGAACTTCACCGCCGGGTCGTCGGGATGCCCTTCGACGTCGGCATAGAACTGCGTCGCAAAGAACTGACCCTCGAGCTGGTAGCTTTCGAGCTTGGTCATGTTGATGCCGTTGGTGGAAAAGCCGCCCAGCGCCTTGTAGAGCGCCGCCGGGATATTGCGGACGCGGAAGATGAAGGTGGTCACCGTCGGCGTGCCGCGCGGCGGCGCCACGGCCGGCTGTGGCGACAGGATGATGAAGCGCGTCGTGTTGTGGAGCGTGTCCTCGCAGTCGGCCTTCAGGACGTCGAGACCGTAAATGTCGGCGGCAAGCGAGGAAGCGATGGCGGCGCGCGACGGATCGCCGGCCTCGGCGATCTCGCGGGCCGAACCGGCGGTGTCGGCGCCGATCACCGGCCGAATGCCGAGCGTACGCAGCGTCTGCCGGCACTGACCGAGCGCCTGGATGTGGCTCTGCGCCGTCTTGATATCCTCGATCCGCGCGCCCTTGACGCCAAGCAACTGGTGGTGAACCGGCAGGAAATGCTCACCGATGATATGCACGTCGGCGTGCGGCAGGATGTGATGAATGTCGGCCACGCGGCCGGCCGTCGAATTCTCGATCGGGATCATGCCGAGATCGCCGGCACCGGAGGCGAGCGCCGCGAAGCAGTCCTCAAAAGTCGGGCAGGCGATGGCCTCGCAATCGGGATACACTTCAAGGGCGGCGAGATGGGAGTTGGCGCCCGGCTCGCCCTGGAACACGACTTTCAGCTTGTCCGACATCGTTCTCTTCCGTGTGTCACACCGGAAAGCGGCATAGCAGCCGCGTCGGAGCCTGTCATCCCTTGAGTGAGGCCCCGATGATCGCCCGGGCGCGGTCGAGATCGTGCTGGGTGTCGACGCCGAGCGGCACGTCGTCGACGATGGCCGCGTCGATCCGCATGCCCGCCTCAAGAAGGCGCAACTGCTCGAGTTTTTCGCGCTTCTCCAATGCCGACGGCGGCAGCGTCACGAAGCGGGCGAGCGCCGAGCGGCGATAGGCATAAAGGCCGATATGGTGATAGAGCGGCCCATCGCCGTAAGGGGCGGTGGCGCGGGTGAAATAGAGCGCCCTGAGGCGGCGGTCGGCCACCGGCGAGCCAATCACCTTGACGACGTTGGGGTCGAGCTTCTCGTCGTCGCGGACGATCTCGGCGGTCAGCGTCGCGACGTCGACGGCGGGATCGAGAAGCGGATCGAAGCAGGCGCGCACAGCGGCAGGTGCGATGGTCGGCAGATCGCCCTGCACGTTGACGATCACGTCGACATGCCCCTCGGGATCGGCCTTGTTCAGCGCCTCGAAGATGCGGTCCGAACCGCTCGGATGGTCGGGACGCGTCAGCACCGCTCGGCCGCCAGCCGCTTCGATCACCGACTTGATGGAGGGGTGGTCGCAGGCGACGACCACATCGCCGATGCCGGCTTCCATGGCCCGGCGCCAGACGTGGACAATCATCGCCTCGCCGTGGATGTCGGCGAGCGGCTTGTTCGGCAGGCGCGTCGACCCAAGGCGCGAGGGGATGATCACCAGGGCGTTCGGCTTGGCTTCGGACACGTGGAATCCTCCCGTCAGACAGCGAAATGGCGTCGAGCGACGCAGTCCTGCGTGGCGGCTTTATACGGCGTGGCGCGACCTGAGGATAGTTTGCAGCAGAGCGCAAAATCCCGTATATGCTGCCGAGTGTGACCAGAAAGTCTCTGGCAAGGTCCATCCTCAGATCGCCAAATGTCACGCGCGCCAGGGCGGGCGCCGCGCGACCCCCCAAGGAGCCGGTGTCCCCGATGTCGCTGCAACCCAACAAGATTCTCGGCGCCGTGCTGGCGGTTGCCGTCGTCGCCTTTGCCGTCGATTTCCTTGCCGACCAGATTTTTGCCAAGCAGGACCTCAAGGCTCCCGGCTATGTCGTGGACATGAGCGCCGCACCGGCCGTCGCCGCCGAGGCCGCCGCCCCAGCAGCAGTTGAGCCCGCTGCCAATGCGCCGGCCGCTGACGCAACCCAACAAGCGGCCGCTGCCCCCGCAGCTGCGGCACCGGCCGCCGCCTCGGACGTCCCCCCGATCGCCGACCGTCTCAAGACTGCCGACGCTGCCGCCGGTGAGAAGACGGCGAGGGTCTGCACCGCTTGCCACTCCTTCGCCGATTCGGGCGCCAACAAGGTCGGCCCCGGCCTGTGGGAGGTGGTGAACCGCAAGCCGGGCACGCACGAAGGGTTCAAGTACTCGCCAGCCATGGTGACCTTCGGCGAAGCCCACAGTTGGGACTACGCGACGCTGGACACCTACCTCACCAACCCCAAGGCCGAGGTACCGGGTAACAAGATGGCCTTTGCCGGCGTCAAGAAGCCGGAAGATCGCGCCAACCTGATCGCTTATCTCCGGTCGCTGTCGGCCAGTCCGGCACCGCTGCCGTAAGGGCGCTTGTCGGCTCGAAGACGGACATCGCGGGCGGCCATCAGGCCGCCCGTTGTCGTTTGATGGAGGCCGGCAGTGGCAAGGCGATGGTGGCAAGGCCGAGAAGAATCAGCCCCATGCCGGCGATGCGCAGCGGCGAGAAGGTCTCGCCAAACACCAGCCAGGACGACAGCGTCCCGAACAGCGGCACCAGAAGCGAGAAGGGCGCCACCGTCGAAGCCGGATGGTTCTTGAGGAGAAAGCCCCACAGGCCGAAGCCGACCAGCGTGGCGAGTACGGCGAGGTAGAGGACCGAGCCGGCCCCGACGAACCCAATGCCGGTAATGCCGGCAGTGATCGCCGGCCAGCCCTCGAAGACGAGCGACAGTGCGAACAGCGGCAGGGGCGGCACCAGGCTCAGCCAGACCATCATGGCGAGCATGTCGGCCTTGCCGGCGCCCCGCATCAGGACGTTGCCAAGGGCCCAACTCGCCGCCGAAGCAATGGTAAGGCCGAGGCCGATTGTGGTGAAGTCGCCGCCCACCGTCGTCGCGATGGTCAACAGGCCGAGCGCGGCGACACCGGCGCCTGCGAGTTGGCGCGGCTTCGGCCGCTCGCCGAGGGCAAGCGCGGCGAAAAGAATGGTGAGAAAGGCCTGGCTCTGCAGCGTCACCGAGGCGAGTCCCGGCGGCATGCCGAGCTTCATCGCCGGGAACAGGAAGGCGAACTGGCCGACGAATAGCGTCATGCCGATGGCGATCATCCGGGCCAGCGGCACGTTGGGCCGGGCGAGGAAGACGACGGGCAGCGCGGCGACGACAAAGCGCAGGGCGGCGAGCAGCAGCGGCGGCACCGATCCGAGCCCGAGGCGAATGACGACGAAGTTGAAACCCCAGATCGCCGTGACGAGAACAGCGAGGGCTATGTGGCGAACGGGCATGGGCGAAGGGCTCCGGGAGGACACCCGAGCCTAGCGGCGCACCATGCGGGATGCAAAGATTCTATCCGGGCCTCAGGTCCGCGCGACGGCGGCCAGACGGCCGTCGAGGTAATCGCGGAGGATGCCGAGCGCCTCATCCGGCGAGCGATGCAGCGTCGGCAAAGCGGCATGCAGCCAGAGACCATCGATCATTGCCGCGATGCCGCGGGCAAGTGCCGCCGCGCCGTCACCGACAAGCGGCCGGAGGTCGTGCCGAAGATTGGCCTCGAGCCGCTTGAGATAGACGGCGAGCAAACGCGCCGCCACCTTGTCGTGCACCGACTGCATGTAGAAGGCGAGCCAGGTGGAGATCACCGCCGGCGAGAACTGCTCCGGAGCGAAGCACGCGTCGAGGATGGCATCGACGCGGGCGCGAGGACCCACGGCATTGGCGAGGCGGCGGCGGGCAGCAAGCGCAAACTCGCCGAGAAGATGCCGCATGGTGGCCGACAGCAGCTCGTCCTTCGAGCCGAAATAGTGATGAGCGAGCGCCGGTGATACGCCGGCCCGTTTTGCGATGTCACCCATAGTGACGCCGTTCAGCCCGCGCTCGTGGATGGCCTCGATGGCGGCGATGACCAGCTCCTGCCGGCGGATCGGCTGCATGCCGAGTTTGGGCATCCCACTCTCCCTCGTCTTCCACGCTATGAACGACAGCATATTTTTAATTGACTACTCAATCAATAAAAATCCAGCAGCGTAAATTGATCTGTTTCGGGCCATCGGATGGCTGCGATCCGCGATCAATACGTTGCGCGATGTGGATTCCCGGGAAAACGACGAAGTAATCCACGGCCATTTGCCAAAAAAGCATTGGCAAGTGTCGGAAAATGCGTATTCACTTCGCTCCGTAGTGTCATAGAACTTTCACGGGCCACCTGAGACGCCCTCTCTGAAGGCCCCAAGGAGCTGTAGCGCCGATGAAATCCGCCTTTGCCGCCCTGCCGATCGCCTTTGCCCTCGCCGGTCCGGCACTCGCCGCCGATGGCGACGCTTGCACGACGGTGCGTTTCGCCGATGTCGGCTGGACCGACATCGCCGCCACCACCGGCGCCGCCTCGGCGGTGCTGGAAGGGCTCGGCTATCAGCCGGACGTGCAACTGCTTGCGCTGCCGGTCACCTTTGCCTCGCTGGCCAACGGCGACATCGACGTCTTCCTCGGCAACTGGATGCCGACCATGGAAGCCGATCTCAAGCCTTATCTCGACAAGGGGACGATCGAGGTGACGGGCGTCAACCTTGAGGGCGCCAAGTACACGCTGGCCGTGCCGAAATACACCTTCGATGCCGGCCTGAAATCCTTTGCCGACCTCGCCAAGTTCAAGACCGAGCTCGAGGGCAAGATCTACGGCATCGAACCGGGCAACGATGGTAACCGCCTGATCCTCGGCATGATCGACGGCGGCAAGTTCGATCTCTCCGGTTTTGAACTGGTGGAAAGTTCCGAGCAGGGCATGCTGGCCGAAGTCAGCCGGGCCGTGAAGGAGAAGAAGCCGATCGTCTTCCTTGGCTGGGAACCGCACCCGATGAATGCCCGCTTCGAGATGGCCTATCTCGAAGGCGGCGACGAGGTATTCGGGCCGAATTTCGGCGGCGCCACCATCTATACCAACACGCGCAAGAATTTCTCGACCGACTGCCCGAACCTCGGCCGCCTCGTCCACAACATGAAATTCACGCTGGCGCTCGAGAACGAGATCATGGGCGACATCCTCGACAACGGCACCGAGGCCAAGGACGCCGCCAAGGCTTGGCTGAAGGCGCATCCCGACATGCTCGCTCCCTGGCTCGACGGCGTGACGACGCGCGATGGCAAGGATGGCCTCGCCGCGGTGAAAGCGGCGCTGGGGCTCTGACAATGACGCGGCGAACAGGGGGCTGAGGCAATCATGGACTTCCTCACGGCCTACAGGATTCCGGTTGGCCCCTGGGCCAAGACGCTGGTCGACTGGCTGACCGCCAATGGCGGCGGCGTCTTCGACACCATCGCCGCCGTGCTCGGCGGCGGCGTCGGCTGGATCGTTCTGGCGTTGCAGGCGCCACCGCCGCCGGTCACCGTGGCACTGATCGCCACGTTGGCCTTCGTGCTGAAGCGCTCGATCCCGCTCGCCCTGTTCGTTGCTGCCGCTCTCCTGTTCATCGTCAACCAGGGCTTCTGGAAGGAAACGACACAGACGCTTGCCCTCGTCGTCGCCTCGTCGACGGTGTGCATGGGCTTGGGCGTGCCGATCGGCATTCTGGCGGCGCGTCGGCCGTGGATGATGGCGGCACTGCGCCCGGTGCTCGACCTGATGCAGACCATCCCCACCTTCGTCTATCTCATTCCGGCGCTGGTGCTGTTCGGCCTCGGCATGGTGCCAGGGCTGATCGCCACCGTGATCTTCGCCCTGCCCGCCTCGATCCGCCTCACGGCGCTCGGTGTCGCCTCGACGCCGAAGCCGCTGATCGAAGCGGCCGACAGTTTCGGCGCCACGCCGCTGCAGCGCCTCGTCAAGGTGGAGCTGCCGCACGCCATGCCGCAGATCCTTGCCGGCCTCACCCAGACCATCATGCTGTCGCTGTCGATGGTGGTGATCGCCGCCATGGTCGGCGCCAACGGCCTCGGCGTGCCGGTGGTCAGGGCGCTCAACACCGTCAATATCGGCATGGGGTTCACGGCCGGTCTGGCCATCGTGCTGATCGCCATCATGCTGGATCGTATGTGCCGGATCCGCGGCTGAGGAGTTTTGTGTGTCACCTCCCCGCGTTCGCGACGCGCTGCGCTTTGAGCGCGTCGATATCGTCTTCGGCAAGAAACCGGAGGCGGCGTTTCCGCTGATCGACGCAGGCCTCACGCCCCCCGAGATCACCGTTGAGACTGGCCTTACCGTCGGCGCCATGCAGGCCTCCTTTTCGGTGCGCGAGGGCGAATGCCTGGTGCTGATGGGCCTGTCGGGCTCCGGTAAATCGACGCTGATCCGCGCCGTCAACGGCCTCAACGGGGTAAGCCGCGGCCAGCTCTTCGTCCGCGATGGCGAAGAAGAGGTGGACGTCGCCCGCTGCGATCGTGCGACGTTGCGCCGCATCCGTCGCCAGCGCGTCGCCATGGTGTTCCAGCAGTTCGGCCTCCTGCCGTGGCGGACGGTGGCCGACAACGTGGCGCTCGGCCTTGAGCTGTCCGGCACCCCGAAGGCGAACATCGCCGCCCGCGTCGCAGCCGAACTCAAGCGTGTCCACCTGTCGGACTGGGCGGATCGACGGGTGCAGGAACTATCCGGCGGCATGCAGCAGCGGGTCGGCCTTGCCAGGGCGTTTGCCACCGAGGCGCCGATCTTGCTGATGGACGAACCGTTCTCGGCGCTCGATCCGCTCATCCGCGACAAGCTGCAGGATGAGTTGATCGGCTTTCGCGCCGAGCTCAAACGCACCATCCTGTTCGTCAGCCACGACCTCGACGAGGCGATGAAACTGGGCGACCGCATTGCCATCATGGCCGGCGGCCGCGTGGTGCAGGTGGGCACCGCCCAGGAGATCATGCTCGCCCCGGCAACACCCTATGTCGCCGAATTCGTCGCCCACATGAACCCACTCAACGTGCTGCGCGCCGCCGACGTCATGGTGCCGGTCGGCGAGGATATGACCCGCGGTGATGGTGTCGTGGTTGGCCCCTCCACGCCGATCCGCGAGGTGATGGCCGCCTCCGTCGCCACCGGCAAGCCGGTGCTGGTGGAGGACGGCGGCCAGATCGTCGGCGCCATCAGCTCCGAGGCGATCGTCAAGGCCATCCTCAGAAAATGACCGTCAGCCTTTTTTCGCCGACCCGACCAGACCGAGATAGTCCCAGATCACCGTGGCAGCGGCGAGCGCGGTGATTTCGGAGACGTCGTAGGCCGGCGCCACCTCGACGACATCCATGCCGACGAAGTCGATCCCGGTGAGCCCCCGGACGATGGCCTGGCTCTGCCAGGGCAGGATGCCGGCAAATTCCGGCGTACCGGTGCCCGGTGCAAAGGCCGGGTCGAGGCAGTCGACGTCGTAGCTGAAATAGGTGGGACCAGCACCGGCCACCTGTCGGACGCGTTCGGCGACGGCCGCCGGCCCCAGCGCGTGAACGTCCTGGGCGCTGAGTATGGTGACGCCCTTGCCTATCGTCCAGTCCCATACCTCGCGCTGCACCGGCGAGCGGATGCCGATCTGGATCATCCGTCGGGGATCGACGAGGCCTTCCTCGATGGCGTGATAGAAGGGCGAACCGTGGCCGTAGATCTGGCCGAAGTTGTCCGGCCAGGTGTCGACGTGGGCGTCGAAATGGACGAGGCCGAGCGGGACGCCGACCTTGCGGCGGAGCGCTCGCAGCAGCGGCAGCGTGATGCCGTGCTCGCCGCCGATGGCAAGGAGGTGGTTCAGCCCCTCGGCCTGCCGTTCGATCAGCCGGTAACTTTCGGCGAGGTCGCCGAGGGCGATCGAGAAGTCGCCGACGTCGGCGATATCGAGCTCTGTCGGATCAATCCAGAAATGCGGATGGTCGCCATCGGTCAGCATACGGCTCGCCGTCCGAACGGCGGCCGGACCCGAACGGGCGCCGGTGCGGTTGGTGACGCCGATATCGAGCGGGATGCCGGCCAGCGCATAGGCGGCGCTGCGATCGAAGCGGGAGAGCCCCATGAAACTTGAGGCGACGGCGAAGGTCGGAGTACCGGACATGACGCTCCTGAATGCGCGTTTCCGGCGCCGCCTCACGTATCGGCGGCCACCGGCAGATGGATCGTCGCAGTCAAGCCGCCGCCGGGCCGGTTGGCAAGCGTCAATTCGCCGCCATGGGCGCGAACCACCGAGCGCGCCGTGGCGAGGCCGAGGCCGACACCGCCGGTCTCAAGGTTGCGCGAGGTCTCAAGCCGGGTGAAGGGGGCGAAGACCTCCTCCATCTTGTCCTCGGGAATGCCCGGGCCGTCGTCGTCGACGGCGATGATGACACCAGCCGCCGGCCGCTCCAGCCGGATGCGGGCGCGCACGCCATAGCGAACGGCATTCTCGACAAGGTTGCGCAGGGCGCGCCGGAGAGAGACCTGCCGCACCGGCAGGTAGAGATGCTCGGGCCCCGCCACGGTGACGTCATGGCCGAGGTCAGAGAAGTCAGCCGACACCGCCTCGACCAGAGCCACGAGATCGGTGTTTCGCGAGGCTTCGGCGGTAGCGTCATCGCGGGCAAATGTCAGCGTCGCCTCGGTCATGCGCGTCATCTCATCGATGGTATCGACCATCCGCTCGCGCGTCTCATCGTCGTCGATGAACTCGGCCCTCAGACGCAGCGAGGTGAGCGGCGTGCGGAGATCGTGACTGATCGCCGCCACCATGCGGGTGCGATCGGCGACGAAGCGGCTGACGCGCGCCTGCATGGCGTTGAAGGCGCGGTTGGCGCGAACGATCTCCTCAGGGCCGCGCTCGGGCAGGTCGGGCACGTCCTCGCCGCGTCCGAGCCGGTCGGAGGCCTGCGCCAGTTCCCGAAGCGGCTTGGTGATGCGCCGCACCGACAGGGCGGTGACCAGGGATATGGCGATCACCGTCAGGAAGGTCGACATCACCACCGGCCAGGCCCAGAGCTGGGGCCGTGGCAGCAACGTTTCGGAATTGAGCCAGGCGCCATCGGAAAGGCGCACCGACAGCGCCAGCGTCGGCGGCAGGCGCCTGAATCCCTGCCGGCCGGTCGGACCATGACCATCTCCGTGCATGGTCATTCGGGTATCGGATACGGACCAGTCGCTGTCGGCGAATTCAGCGCGGATCTCACGGCCCGGCCCGAAGATCTCATCGAGCTTGCCGCGCGTCTCGCCATCCGGCCAGACGGTAATGGCGTCTTTGACCAGCGGCTCCGGCGTGACCGAATAGCTGATGCGATTGGTGCCGAGCGCGCCAAGGATGCGGCCCCGCTGGCTGGTCGGCGTCTCCTCGATCAGATTGGCCAGCGTGGCGATGCGGCCGAGCACCTGCTCACGCGCCGCCGCGTCGATCGCCGACCGTCGGCTTTCGGCGAAGAAGGCCAGAGTGACCATCTGGGCGATCAGCACGGCAGCAATCAGCAGCACCGACAACTGACCGGCGAGGCTGCGGGGGAAAAAACGGAGGG
Organism: Pseudomonadota bacterium; assembly: GCA_018262575.1. Lineage (GTDB taxonomy): Bacteria > Pseudomonadota > Alphaproteobacteria > Rhizobiales > Pleomorphomonadaceae > Pleomorphomonas. Next base: position 59,216 of record JAGSYU010000002.1, read on the forward strand.
TCACTCGGACGCTTCCTCGACGTCGGCGGCAAAAATATAGCCGCCGCCCCAGACAGTCTTGATCAGCTCGGGGGTCTTCGGGTCGATCTCGATCTTCTTGCGTAGCCGGCTCACCTGGTTGTCGATGGACCGATCAAAGATCTGGGGTGTGCGACCGGACGTCAGGTCCATCAACTGGTCGCGGTTGAGCACCATGTTGGGGCGCTTCAGGAAAGCGGTGAGCAACTGGAACTCGGCCGTCGACAGCGGCAGCGCCACACCATCGTCACCGATCAGTTCGCGGCGGCGAGAATCGAGCATGAAGCGGTCGAATTTCAGCCGACGTGCGTCCAGCCCGTCGCGCGGCTTCGGCACCGTCTGCGTCCGTCTCAGCACGGCACGGATACGGGCAAGCAACTCGCGCGGGTTGAACGGCTTGGTGACGTAGTCGTCGGCGCCGATCTCCAGGCCGACGATGCGGTCGGTATCCTCGGCCATGGCGGTGAGCAGGATCACCGGCGTGTCCGACCCTTCGCGCAGGGAGCGGCAGAGACTAAGGCCATCCTCGCCCGGCATCATGATATCGAGCACCACCAGATCGACGGCCGCTGCCTTCAGCGCCTTGCGAGCGGTCGCCGCGCTCTCGGACGTGGTAACGCGAAAGCCATTCTTCAGGAGATAGCGGCCGATGAGGTCGCGGATCTCGCGATGGTCGTCGACCACCAGGATATGGGGCTGCGGCTCGGTCATGACAGATACTCGGACGTTCCGTTTCCCAAGGATACCGATCCGCCCGAAGGATGCCAAAGGAAATGGTATCAAGGTGTGTCAGGCGCCGGTGAGGTTACGCCTCAATACAACCATCTCCTTTCAGGGCGAACTTGCGCGACAATTGCTCCCTATGTTGATCCTGCCGCCAACGGGAACCCCCATCAAGCCGCGGGCGGAATGGACACATAAGGAGAAGCTCCCGTGAAAGCGCTCACACTCGCCACACTTTCCGCCCTCTCGGTGATCACCGTCGGCACCGCCGCCTTCGCCGCCGGCCCCGGCATGGGGCCCATGGGCTTCGGCCCCCAGGGCGGCCCGATGCATTTCTTCACTGAAGCCGACGCCAACAAGGACGGCAAGGTCGACGCCGCCGAGATGACTGCCTTCCGCGACAAGATGTTCGCGGATGCCAACAGCGACGGCAAGGACGGCGTGACCATTCAGGAATTCGAACCCTGGTTCTGGAATCAGCACCGCGAGATGATGGTGCGCGCCTTCCAGCACCTCGATGCCGACGGTGATGGCCAGGTCAGCAAGGCCGAGGCCGACGCGGCCAGCGAGCAGATGCTGAACCGCTTCGACCGCAACGATGATGGCGTGTTGTCATCCGATGACCGGTCGAATCGCGATGGTTGGGGCCGTGACGGCAAGCACGGCCGCCATCATGGTCCCGGCATGATGCAGCGCTGGATGGGCCAGGATGCCGGCCCGGACGACGACGCTCCCGCCGCCCCCGCTGGCGAGGCGCCGGCCCCCACGAACTGACCAGTTAGTCCCGCAGACGACGGCCGCCCTTTGAGGTATTCGCCGGCCAGATTGAAAAATCTGGCCGATGCGGATGCTCCAGGGCGGCCTTTTTGTTCCTACCGGCCATCGATGATCAAAAGGTCGTCCTTCTTGAAGGAGACGACCGCCGGCATGCCAATCTTCGGCAACACCAGAGCCGGATCGTTGAAGATGTCGAGCGACACCCGCGCCTCCCTGAGCCGCACCCGGACGCGGATGACCGCGCCGAGGAACGACACCTCCTCGACGGTACCGGCGAGCGTATTGCGGTCGTCGTCACCGTTGCCAAGCGTGAGTGCCTCGGGCCGCAACGCCACCGTCGCTTCGTCGGCGATGCCGAAGGCGGAGATGTCGCGCGCTGTCATCACCGGCTGGCCATCGATCGACACGCGGCCAGATGCCGGATCGACGACGCGGGCTTCGAACAGGTTGAGCGTGCCGACGAAGCTCGCGACGAAGCGCGTCGCCGGGTTGTTGTAGATCGCCGACGGAGTGCCGACCTGATCGGCCCGACCTTCGTTCATCACCACGATGCGATCGGAGATGGACAGCGCCTCCTCCTGGTCATGCGTCACGAAGACGGTGGTGATGCCGAGCTCACGCTGCAGCGACCGGATCTCTTCGCGCAGGGAAACGCGGATCTTGGCATCGAGCGCCGATAGCGGTTCGTCGAGCAGCAGCACCTGCGGCTTGATCGCCAAGGCACGGGCGAGCGCCACGCGCTGTTGCTGGCCACCAGACAGCTGATAGGGGTAGCGGCCGCCAAGATCTGGCAGCTTGATCAGTTCGAGCATCTCGGCGACGCGAGCGTCGATCTCGCCCCGCTCCTTGCCGGCGATCTTGAGACCGAAGCCGATATTGCCGGCCACCGTCAGGTTGGGAAAGAGCGCATAGGCCTGGAACACCATGCCGACATTGCGCTTCGCCGGTGGCAGATGCGTCATTTCGGCGCCACCGACGCTGATCGAGCCCGACGTCGCGCTTTCGAAGCCGGCGATCATCCTGAGGATGGTCGTCTTGCCGCAACCTGACGGGCCGAGGAAGGAGACGAACTCACCCTTGTCGATGGAAAGGCTGAAGTCGTGGACCACGGTATTCGGACCGAAGGACTTCTTGAGATGGCTGATTTCGATGAAGGACATCGGGCGTTCCGTGGGGTGCGGCCGGGTGAACCGGTCAGTGTCGGGCGGCAACAGCGTTGCGGGAGATCACCTGGATGATACCCATGCAGGCCCAGGTGATCATGAAGGCCATGACGGCCAGTGCCGCCGGCTCGTAGGCGCGGTTGGCGCCGATGAGCTGGAGGTAAGGGCCGAAGGCCGGCCGGTTGAGCAGGCTGGCGAAGGTGAACTCACCGATGACGATGGCAAAGGTCAGGAAGGCACCCGACAGCATGGCCGAGCGGATGTTGGGCAGGATGACACGCCAGATAATGGTGGCCGAGGAGGCGCCGAGGCTTTCGGCCGCCTCGGTCAGCGTCCGGACGTCGATCGAGCGGAGGCCCGTCTCGATCGAGCGGTACATGTAGGGCAGCGCCAGCGTCACGTAGCCGCACGTCAGCAGGAAGTTGGTGCCGAGCGAGGAATTGGTAAGCGGCAGCACGCTCGACGAGTTGTAGAGGCGGAGATAGCCGAAGACGATGACGATGGCCGGCACTACCAGCGGCAGCAGCGTCACGAACTCGATGAAGGGCCGGAGCTTCCTGAGCCGCAGCTCGACGAAATAGGCCATCGGCACGATGATCGCCATGCCGAACACGATGGTGACCACGGCAAGGCCGATCGAAAAAGTGAAGGACGACTGGAACTGCGGGTCGGCGAGCACGATCCTGTAGGCTTCGAAACTGTAGACGCCGCGGAGCTTGCGCAGCGAAAACTCGAAGGTGGCGGCAAGCGGCACCAGGAAATACAGCATGCCGATCAGGATGGCGAGCCAGTGGCCGAGGCGGTCGGTCTTCATTTGAGCCACCTTTCGCTACGCACGCGGAGCAAGATGTAGCAGAGGTTGGAAAGACCGGTGATGACGATCATGCCGAAGGCAATGGCGTAGCCGAGGTTCTGGTCGTGCAGCACGTCGCCGCGGATCTGCGCGTAGAGCAGGATGGTGACGATGTTGAGCGACGAGCCGGTCAGCGCGTAGGCGGTGGCGATGGCGCCAAAGGAGTTGGCAAACAGCAAAAGCGTCGCGCCGAGAAAGCTCGGCAGCAGCACGGGACCGGCGATATGGCGCCAATACTGCCAGGTAGAGGCGCCGAGGATGGTCGCCGCCTCACGCCACTCCTTCCGGAGCCCCTCGATGGCTGGCGTGACGATCAGCACCATCAGCGGGATCTGGAAATAGAGATAGGTGAGCGTCAGCCCCCAGAAGGACAGGAGGTTGAAGCCCTGCGAGTAGATGTTGATACCAAAAAGCGACGACAGGAACAGAGTGACCAGCCCCTGCCGGCCGAGCGTCGCCAGGAAGGCGAAGGCAAGCGGTACGCCGGCAAACTGCGAGGCGACCCCGGAGAAGGTCATGATGGTCGGCCGGATCCAGCGCGGCAGGCCGCCCGACACCGCCGCATAGGCGATGAACGCTCCGATCGCTGCACCGATCACCGCCGAGGCCACCGATACCTTGATGGAGATCCAGTACGAAGAAAGGATGGTCGGCGTCCAGAGCTTGCCGAGGTTGGCGAGCGTGAAGCCACCGTCGTTCGCCTGGAAAGCGCCGACCACCAGAAACAGCGTCGGCAGGATCAGGAACAGCACGGCGAAAATCATGAACGGCGTGACGCCGACGACGGCCCAGGGCACGCGCGGGCGGGGAAGACTGGCGGGCGAAACGTTGGAGACCATGCTGCCATCCGGTGAAAGCAATCCCGCGGGCGACCCGCCGGGTCGGCAATCGCAGAAATTCGCCCCCCGGCGCTGGCCGGAGGGCGGTAGGGCGCATCAGGGCAAAAGCTGCCGCCGACGCTTACTTGACGTCGGCACCGACGACGCTATCCCAGTTCTTGGTGATGGTTTCCTTGTAGGCCGCCTGCTCGTCGAGCGTCGGGAAGATGGCGTTGGCGTAAGCCTCGGCTGGCGGCAGCTTGTCGAGCAATTCCTGCGGCACCTTGCCATTCTTGGCGAGATCGTTGAAGCGGATCGGGTGGCAATAGCCCTTCAGCCAACCGAGCTGTCCCTCGTCCGAATAAAGGTATTCCATCCACAGCTTGGCGGCATTGGGGTGCGGCGCGTAGGCCGAAATCGCCTGGACGTAGACACCGGCGAGGACACCGGTCTTCGGCACGACGACCTCGATGGGCGGGTTGCCGGCCAGCGTGTCGCGCCAGGACAGGAGATTGTAGTCCCAGGCCGCGATGATCGGCGTCGTGCCCTGGGCAAGCGAAGCCGATTTGCCGATGACCGGCACGAAGTTGCCCTTGGCGACGACATCCTTGAAGAAGCCGAGGCCAGCTTCGCCCGCCTTGGCGACATCGCCGCCGGCAGCCGAGAGCCCCGCCGCGAAGACGGCGGAGATGGCCTGCGACGACGCGCGTGGGTCGCCGGCCAGCGCCACGGCGTTGGCGAGCTCCGGCTTCAGGAGGTCGGCCCAGTCGGCCGGGATGTCCTTGACGAGGTCCTTGTTGATGCCCAAGGACATCACGCCGTAATAGTCGCCGTACCAGTGGCCATCGGCATCCTTGGCGCTGTCGGGGATCGTGTCCCAGGTCGACACCTTGTAGGGCTGCAGCAGGCCTTCGGCCTTGGCCGACGGGCCGAAGCTGAGGCCGACGTCGACAACGTCGGGCGCCTGATCGCCGGTATTGCCCTTGTTGGCCTTGATCGCCTCGATCTCGTCGCCTGAGCCGGCGTCCGGATTGAGCTCATTGACCTCAAGGCCATACTTGGCCTTGAAGCCCTCGATGACGGCGCCATAGCCGCACCAGTCGTGCGGCAGGGCGATGGTGGTCAGCTTGCCTTCCGCCTTGGCGGCGGCGACGAGTTCATCCAGCGACGCGGCGAACGCAGGCGCAGCGCACAGGACAGCCTGCGCGGCGATGCTCGACGCGAGAAACAGCTTGAAAGACATGACGGTTCCCCTGTTTGCCGGGCACATGCAGCACCCGGAAGTCCCACTCTTCGGCAACGGGCTAACCCACCCCGACAAGGAAGGTGAGCAGCTTGCGCGAATTCAGATGACGCGCCGATCCTGGGTGCCGCGAGCGGTCCGGGAAAGGTTCGCCGTCTCCGCGTTCTTCGTTACCTGAGTTATATGACAGTTTGTTGAGGGCGCCGTCAATTCACCCAGACCGTTCGGGGCGTTGCCTTTTTTGCCGCCTAACCGCTTCCGTCGGCGCTCAATAGCCTTTGTGGCGATCAACGAGATGGCGGAGCGGCCGCCCCGCCTCATAGGCGGCAATCTCGCCGATCACATAGCGGCTGAGCGCCTCAGGGTCGCTCTCGGCGGCGACATGCGGCGTCAGGAAGACGTTGGGTGCTCGCCAGAGCGGGCTGTCCGGCGGCAATGGTTCGGTGGCGAAGACATCAAGGCTGGCCCCCTTCACCCGGCCGTCGGCCAGCGCGTCGAGAAGGTCCGCTTCCACCAGCGACCGACCGCGGCCGGCGTTGAGGATCACCGGCCCACCAAGCGGCCCGCCCTTGGCGAGAGCGTCAATGACGGCGCGATCGATCAGATTTTCGGTCTCGGCCGTCAGCGGCAGCAACGACACGAGAATGTCGGTGCGGGCAAGGAAGGGCGCGAGGCCCTGGTCGCCGTGGAAGCAATCGACGCCGTCCATCCGCTTCTCGGTGCGACTCCAACCAGTCACGCGGAAACCGAGCGCTTGAAGCGCCTGCGCCGCGTCGCTCCCCAACTCACCAAGCCCCATGATGCCGACGCGAACGGCGCTGGCCGCCCACTGCCGCAGCGGCTTCCAGGTGCCGGTCGCCTGCGCCGTTATGTAGTGGGCCTGGCGGCGGTGGTGAAGCAGCACGTTGAGCACCACCCATTCGGTCATGCGCCCCGTGAGGTCGGGATCGACGATGCGGACAACGGGAAGGTCGGGCAGATCTGGGTCCGTGGTGAGATGATCGACGCCGGCTCCCAGCGAGAAGATCGCTTCGAGCTTGGGGAAGGTTCGGAGATAGCCCGGCTCCGGCTTCCAAACCAGGGCATAGCGCACGGCGGTGGGATCGAAGGCATCACCAGGGAGCACCACCGTCCTGTCGGGCGCAGTTGCCCGCAGGGCATCGATCCAGTGGTCGGGCTTCCAGCCCCGGACGGCGACGAGAATGGTCATGGCGATTCCTGGGTGAACACGTCGCAGCACCTTGCCCGGCCGGATGGGAGGAAAGCAAGACTTACCGCCCCTGCCCGAATGGTCGCTATTGACGGCAATAGCTGCCGTGCGTATCTGACTTTTCATGTCAACACGCCCTCTTGTCATCCTCCCCGCCCCGCAACTTCGTCTGACCTCGGCACCGGTCGCCAGCGTCGACGATGGTGTCCGCAAGCTCGCCGAAGACATGCTCGATACCATGTACGCGGCCCCCGGCATCGGGCTTGCCGCCGTGCAGGTGGGCGAGATGAACCGCCTCATCACCATCGACGTGTCGCACGACGAGAACGCCAAGGAGCCGCGCGTCTTCGTCAACCCCCAGATTCTCTGGAAATCCGAGGATCTGTCGATCTATGAGGAAGGCTGTCTCTCCATTCCTGACTTCTACGAAGAGGTCGAGCGTCCCGCCCGCGTCCGCGTCCGCTACACCAACCTTGCCGGCGAGCCGGAGGAGATCGAAGCCGATGGCCTTCTCGCCACCTGCCTGCAGCACGAGATCGACCACCTCGACGGCGTCCTCTTTATCGACCACATCTCGAGGCTGAAGCGCGACCGCGTCACCAAGAAGTTCGCCAAGGCGGCCAAGGAAAAGGCCAGAATTTAGTAGCCTCAGTCGCCGGCAAGCCCCCGGCTCTTGGCTTTCGCGCTGCGCGCGGGCGCCGCTTGGCGCCGGAAGCCGCTCTCGCGGCTTCTGCTTTTATTCAGCCTCAGTCGCCGGCGAGCCTC
>JAGSYU010000056.1 GCA_018262575.1 Pseudomonadota bacterium
CCACCCTTGACGGCCTCGACGCCCATCTGGCCCTGGAAGGCGTAGGGAAGGCCGACATAGGCCATGCCGTGGTGCAGGAACGTCGGGATCAGGCCGAGAATGGTCGATTCCTGGCCGCCGTGCTGGGTGGCCGACGAGGTGAAGGCCGAGGCGACCTTGCCGACGAGCTTGCCTTGGGCCCAGAGAGCGCCAGTCTGGTCGAGGAAGTTGCGCATCTGCGAGGCGACGGTGCCGTAGCGGGTGCCGGCACCGATGATGATGGCATCGTAGTCGGCGAGTTCGTCCGGCTTGGCGATCGGCGCCGCCTGATCGACCTTGTAGTAGGACGCCTTGGCAACGTCCTCGGGCACCAGTTCCGGCACGCGCTTCACGTCGACCGAAGCGCCAGTCGACCGGGCGCCTTCGGCCACGGCGTTTGCCATCGTTTCGATATGTCCGTAGGCGGAATAGTAGAGAACAAGAACCTTGGCCATTTGCAATATTCCTCGATGGGAGCCGGCGCAGCCGGTGAAAGCGATGGCTTGAACTTATCCGTTCGAGCAGCTACGCAAAGTCACGTAATGAACGACACATCTTTCACTCAGAGTGAACAATCTGCCCCTATCGCGGCGGCAAGTCCGCGCCCAAATTGACTGCGAACCAGCGCGGCAGTCGCCTGACGCTTCTTCTTGCTCTCACCCGGGACATTCGACCATGGAATTCGGCATCGACAGTTTCGTCTCGACGACCTGGACTCCGGCAAGCCAGAGGGGCGATGCCGAGCGCATGGCGCGGCTTCTTGAGGAAATCGAGACGGCCGAAGCGGCGGGGCTCGACGTCTTCGCGATCGGCGAACATCACCGCGAGGAATATCTCGCCTCATCGCCGGCGGTGATCCTGGCGGCGGCGGCGGCCCGCACCAAGACCATCCGTCTTGCCAGTGCGGTGACGGTGCTGAGCTCGGACGAACCGGTGCGCGTGTTCCAGCAGTTCGCCACGCTGGACCTGATCTCAAATGGCCGGGCGGAAATCATCGTCGGCCGTGGCTCGTTCATCGAATCCTATCCGCTGTTCGGCTTCGACCTGCGCGACTATGACGACCTGTTCTCCGAAAAACTCGACCTGCTGCTGACGATCCGTGACAACGTCAACGTCACCTGGTCGGGTAAGCACCGGGCGGCACTGACCGGCCAGGGCGTCTACCCGCGCCCGGTGCAGACGCCGCTGCCAATTCGCATCGGCGTTGGCGGAACGCCCGCCTCCTTTGTCCGCGCCGGCCTGATGGGCCTGCCGCTGGTGGTAGCCATCATCGGCGGCGAACCGCATCGATTCCGGCCGCTGATCGACCTCTACCGCAAAGCCGGAGCCGAGGCCGGCCACCCACCCGAAAAGCTCAGCGTCGGCGTTCACACGGTCGGCTTCCTCGCCGACACCGCCGACGAGGCGGCCGACATCTACTGGCCGGGCTATGAGCGCACCTTCTCGAAGATCGGCCGCGAGCGCGGCTGGGGGCCGACAACGCGCGCCCAGTATGACGCGCTGCGCGGGCCGACCGGCGCGCTGATGGTCGGCAGCCCCCAAGAGATCATCGCCAAGGCCCGTCATATCAACGAGTCGCTCGGTGGCATCGACCGCCTCACCCTCCTCCTGCAGGGCCAGGAGCTGCCGCACGCGGCGGCGCTTCACTCGATCGAATTGCTCGGCAACAAGGTGAAGCCGGCGGTCAACGGCGGCACAGCGTGATTGCCACCGCGGCGCTGCCTCCGGCATGAACGGCGGACACACCGTCGCAATCGTTCAGTTTTGAAAGACGGTCTGCGAAAACGGGCAATATGAATCGTTTTTTTGATCGCCTATATCACTCTCCGACATCCTCATGTCCGGAGGCGATCATGCAAGACATCCTGACCTTCATCATCACGCGCGAGGGCTTCCGCCGCCCCTCGCCGACGCATACCGCCGAGGCCGACCAGCGCTTCTACGACACGGCGGCGCCGCTCGCTGGCAAGATGCATGCTGCCCGACAGCGGCTTGCCCGCTGGCGGCACCGCTTGCCCCGACGCGAGACGGCCGGCACCTGATCAACGAGAGATCGAGTCCGCCCGGCGCAGCCTTCCAGGGGCTGATCGAAGGACGGAACGAAGGCCGGCGGTCCACTGCCGCCGGTCTTTCCATTCACACGATGTTCTTTTCCCGCACTTGCCGTCCATTGCGAACGCGGTCGGGTGACAGTTCCGACAGGTCGAGACTACGATAGCCGCCGTAGACGACGAGTTCGGAAAGGCCGCGACCAACGGCCGGTGCCTGTTGCAGCCCGTGACCAGAGAAGCCGTTGGCGAGCAGGAAGTTGGGCAGTTCCGGCATGGCCCCGAGCAGCACGTTGTCGTCGTGGGCGCACATGTCGTAATAGCCGGCCCAGGCAGCGCCCGGCTTGATGCGCTCGAAAGCGGGAACGCGCGTGGCGATGGTTGGCCAGATGTGATCCTCGAACAGGTTCCAATCGACGTCGAAGTCGTCCTCCACCTCGGGATCATCCTCGCCCGAAGGCGCCCAACCGCAGATGAAGCCATCGCTGTCGCCGCGCACGTAGGTCCCGTTGGGATCGATCAGCAGCGGGCAGCGCTCGATCCGGTCTTCAGCCTTGAAGGTAAAGATCATCCGCTTCTTCACCTCGATCGGAATATCGATGCCGGCCGTCGCGGCGAGCTTGCGGCCGGCGGCGCCAGAGGCATTGATCACCGTGCCGGCGGCAATCACCTCGCCATCTTCGAGACGGACACCGGTCGCCCTGCCGTCCGCCATCTCGATGGCTGTGACATGGGCCGGCCGGTAGTCAACACCCAACGACCGCGCCTTGCGGCGGAAGGCCTGCATCATGCCATAGCCGTCGAACCAGCCCTCGCCGCTACGGCCAAAGCAGCCGGCCGCGAGATCATCGACGCTCAGCCAGGGAAACGCCACCGCCAGCGCATCCGGCTCCAGGAAGGCGACATCGGCGCCGAGTTCAACCTGCAGAGCATGGTTCTCAGTGAGCGTGCCGCGTCCAGCGTCGGTGGCGAGAAAGAGATAGCCGTCCTCATGGAAACCGATATCCGGCCGATCGCCATCAACCTCGAGCAGATCGCCTATATTTCGAATAAATTCAATGCCGTGGAGGGAGATCTTGATGTTGACGGCGGTGGAGAATTGCTGCCGGATCGACGCCGCAGACAGGGCCGACGCGCACTTGCGGTAGGAAGGGTCCTTCTCGAGGACCAGCACCTTGCCGGAGAAATCGGGATTGGAAGCAAGATGATAGGCGGCCGACGACCCGGTTACGGCACCGCCGACGATTACGACATCATAGTGAGCCATTTGAGAACCTGATTGCCCTCGGGCGCGTTATACCGCCCGCTGAGACCATCAGAAATTCAGCCCTCGACGCTGTCAAGCCACCGGCCGCCCAACGCTCCGGCAAGCGTTGCACAAATACTGCGCCGATGCCTCCATAGGCATCTCCCACGACCTTGCATAGCTGTAGCCCCGGACGAGAGCACGCGTCCGGGGCCATTTTCCACTCAACCTGTCAGTCGGCGACCTTCTCGACATAGCGCGGGAAGATACCGACCGGCGCCGGCAGCGCAACACCACCGGCCAGTGCCCCGCCCTCACCCAGACTATCGAAAGCGCGCCGCTCGGTTGGCACTGCCAGGAGGTCGAGCAGCTTTTCCATCGACGCCGGCATCACCGGCTGGATCAGGATGGCGACGTTCCGGAGCAGCTCCGCCGTCACCCACATGATGGTGGCAAAGCGCGCCTCGTCGGTCTTGCGCACGGTCCAGGGCGCCTCGGCGTCGAAATAGCGGTTGGCCTCGCCGAGCACCGACCAGATGGCGTTGAGCGCGTGATGGATCTGCTGGCCGTGGATCGCCTCGCGGCAGGTCGGCAACAGGCCGTAGACGCTCTGAAGGATCGCCCGATCGGCATCGGTCAGCGGACCCGGCACCGGCAACATGCCGCTGAGATTCTTGGCGATCATCGACAGCGACCGCTGGGCGAGGTTGCCGAGATTGTTGGCGAGATCGGCGTTCATACGGCCAACGATCGCCTCGTGGCTATAGTTGCCATCCTGGCCGAAGGACACTTCACGCAGGAAAAAATAGCGCACCGGATCAAGGCCGTAGGCGTCCACCATGTCCTGCGGCCCGACGACGTTGCCGACCGACTTCGACATCTTCTCGCCGCGGTTGAACAGAAAACCGTGGGCATAGACGCGTTTCGGCAACGGCACATCGGCGCTCATGAGAAAGGCCGGCCAATAGACGGTGTGGAAGCGGACGATATCCTTGCCGATGATATGCAGGGCCGGCCAGTATTTCTGGAACAGCTCGCTATCGGTGTCCGGATAGCCGAGCGCCGTGATGTAGTTGGTGAGTGCGTCGACCCAGACATACATGACGTGCTTGTCGTTGCCCGGTACCGGGATGCCCCAGTCGAAGGTGGTGCGGGAGATGGACAGGTCCTTGAGGCCGCCCCTGACGAAGCTCGTCACCTCATTCTTGCGCTCCTCGGGACCGATGAAGTCCGGCTGCTCCTCGTAGAGCTTCAGGAGCCTTTCCTGATAGGCGCTGAGGCGGAAGAAGTAGCTCTCCTCCTCCACCCATTCGACGGGCGTGCCCTGCGGGCCGAAGCGGATGCCGTCATCGGAGACGAGGGTTTCCTCCTCGCCGTAATAGGCCTCGTCGCGCACCGAATACCAGCCGGCATACTTGTTGAGATAGATGTCGCCATTGGCCTCCATCGCCTTCCAGATGGCCTGGCAGGCAACACGGTGGCGCTCCTCGCTGGTGCGGATGAAGTCGTCATTGGTGAGGTTGAGGAGAGCGGCCATCTCCTTGAAGCGGGCCGAGTTGCGGTCGGCGAGCTCGCGGGCGGTGATACCCTCCTTGCGCGCCGTCTGCAGCATCTTGATGCCGTGCTCATCTGTGCCGGTCAGGAAGCGGACGTCATGGCCGTCGAGCCGCATGAACCGCGCCATCACGTCGGTCGCTATTGCCTCATAGGCATGGCCGATGTGAGGAGCCCCGTTGGGGTAGCTGATCGCGGTCGTGATGTAGAACGTCGGTTTCATGAGTTCGCTTCAGGGTTTCGATGGTGCCGGACGGAAGGTCGCAAGGCGCATCCGATAGGAACGCCAGCGGCACGATACTGTGAATAGCTATTTAGCGACGCATCCCGCAAGGCTTTGCATCACCGAAATCACCGCCTGCCGACGATCGAGGTTGATGGCGTCGGTCTCCGCGACGATGCGGTTCACCGTTTCCCAGGCAGCGGCGTAGCCATTGAGGCGATCGATACCGCCCCTGATCGTCAGGCGCATGTGTTCGGAAAGCCAGCCGCGCGCCAGGTCGGCGCAGAGGTCGAAGTTGTCGGCGCCCTTGCGGCCGGCCACGGCGTCGGCAAAGCGGTAGAGACGCGGCCGGTCGAGACGCGGAAATCCATCGGCCAGAGCCCGAAACAGGCGATAGACCTCCAGGCCGTCGTTCTCGATGCAGTCGATCGCCCGTCGCACAGAGCCCTCGGCCAGCGCTGCCAGGGCGGGTTTGTCACCTTCCGAGACGCTCAGACCGAGCGAGGTGAGCGCCGCGTCGAGATCGTCCGGGCCGAGCGGGTCGAGAGCCAGGCGGCGGCAGCGCGAACGAATGGTCGGCAACAGCCGGCCCGGCGCGTGGGAGAGCACCAGGAACAGTGAGCGTTTCGGCGGTTCTTCCAGCATCTTGAGCAGCGCATTGGCAGCCGAGACGTTCATGTCGTCGGCGGCGTCGACGATGGCGATGCGGTAGCCATCGATGCCGGCGGCGTTGCCGAAGAACGTCACCGTCTTGCGGATTTCGTCGACGGTGAGCTGGGTCTTGACCTTCTTCGTCTTGTCGTCCCAGGGACGGCGCAGATGCAAGAGGTTGGGATGGGCGCCGGTTGCCACCATCGCAGCGACACGATCGGCCGCCGGCAGCAGGCCGGCGGTCGGCGCTGGCGCCTTGGCCGGATCGGGATGGCTGAGCACGAAACGGGCGAAGCGAAAGGCCAGCGTCGCCTTGCCGATGCCCTTTGGTCCGGTCAGCAGGATGGCGTGGTGCAAACGGCCGCCGGCATAGCCTTCGTGCAGTTCGGCAGCGGCGACCGAATGACCGATCAGCTCCGTCTGCTCGCGCGGCAGCGGCAACCCCTCCAGCCAGTCGGCTTCGGTGGCGCGATCATCCTCAATCGCCACGGGCACCCTCCCCGTCGAGCCCGAAACGACGCGTCACCAACGCCAGGATTTGGCCGGACACCACATCCTTGTCGCGGCTGCCATCGACAACGACGCAGCGCTGCGGGAAGCGATCGGCCAGCGCTAGGAAGCCGCGCCGCCGCGCCTCGTGCACGGCGACGGCGTCGCTTTCGAAGCGGTCGGCGCCCTCTGAGCGATGGCCGACGCGCGCAAGCCCGACCGGGACGGGGACGTCGATGATGACGGTAAGATCGGGAATGGTGGAGCCAATGGCAGCGTCGACGAGACCATCGACGACGTCGGTCGGCAGCCCGCCGGCCGTGCCCTGATAGACGCGACTCGAATCGGCGAAGCGGTCGCAGACCACGAAGGCGCCGCGCTCAAGCGCCGGCTCGATCAGCTCGGCAACGTGGTCGATGCGGGCGGCGGCGAAGAGATAGGCCTCGCCGAGCACGCCAAGCGGCTTTGCCCGGCCGGACAGCAGCAGGCCGCGGATCGTTTCGGCAGCCAGCGAACCACCGGGCTCGCGCGTCAGCACCACGTCAAGGCCGCGGGCCTCGAGGGCCGCCGCAAGACGTTTCGATTGGGTCGACTTGCCGGTGCCTTCCCCGCCCTCGAAGGTGATGAACCTACCCCTGGTGCCGCCCACGCAATGCTCCCAAGTTCACGATATCCTCGATCGATATAGACCCGATTGTCCTATGCCACCAGCCGGCGAACATTTCGGTGAAGCCGTCAAGCGCTCGCTGCCGGATCTCGCCGCGTTCTACATCGGCGGCAGCCTCGAGCAACACCGACTGATAAAGGCGGTCGTCGATGCGGACTTCGAGGCGGGCGATCGGCGCACCACGGCTGATCGGCGCCGGCACCGGGCCATCGTAGACCACCGCGAGGCGAAACCGCGAGCGGTCACCGGTCGGTAGCGTCAGGTTCACCGGCGCGCCGCCAGTGGACGTGACGGCCACGTCCGGCACATTGCCACCGAACACCTTCACCTGGCTGATCTCAGCGCCCGACGGGTAGAGCTCAAATCGGCCGTATTCGGAGAAGGCACCTTCGATCAGCGCCTTGACGTCCTTGTCGCGGTCAGCAAGCGAAGCATAGCCGCTCGCGGCGACCGTGACGCGGCGGTCGCCGCGCGCAGCCGACAGCAAGGCGCCGAAACCGGCCGCCTCGTCGAAGGCCAGCATCAGGCCGTCAACGCCCGGCAGTTCCTTCACCAAGCGCGTCTTGTTGGTCTGGTTAATCTTGTTCCAGAGAAATTCCGGCTGGCCATAGAGCGCGTAGCGGTCTGGATAAGTCGTGCGAATGTGGCCGGCCAGCGCCAACATGTCGGCCAGAGTGGTCTTCGCCTGAGGGTCGGAATAACCGGTCGGGTTGGCAAACCGGCTGTTCTTCAGGCCAATGCGGGCGGCATAGGCGTTCATGCGCTCCGTGAAGGCCGCCTCGGACCCGGCCAGTCCCTCGGCCAGCGCGATGGCGGCGTCGTTGGCGTAGTCGATGACGAGACCGCGCAGAAGGTCACCCACCGGCACGAAGGATTTCACCGCCGCGAACATGGTGGTGACGCGGGCCGGCGCGCCGCCGGTGCGCCAGGCGTGCTCGCTGATGGGATAGAGCGTGGCTTCGGTGAGCTCGCCGGTCTTCAGCGCCTCGAAGACGACGGCTGCGGTGACCAGCTTGGTGAAATTGGCCGGCGCGAACGCCTTGCCTTCATCCTTGGCGATCAGCAGCGAGCCAGTGGTCTCGTCATAGAGTGCCACGCGCGGAGCGATGCTCTCAAGCGCGGCCGACGGGCCAGTCATTAGGGCGACAAGCAGCAGGAACGGCAGAACAAGCCCACGCATGACGAGAAAACCGGTCCTCCCGCTTCCGGCGGACGATGCCGGATATCCCCTCGCCGCGCAGAACGCTGGTCAGCGAAGGAGACGGGCCCCGTCGATGCCGGCCGCCTCAGCCGCAGCGATTACCCGGTCCGGCGTCGCCGTCAGGGCCGTGAGGCGCACCAGCTTCATGCCACGCCCGCTGACGGTGATGTCGGTGATGACGGGCGTGCCATAGGCGGAAAGCGTGGTGCTCACCTTCGCGGCGTTATCCGGGTTGCCGAACACACCAAGTTGCACCACGGGCCCGACCGACTCATGGTCGACAGGCGTCTTCGGCCCGGACAAGCCCTCCAGCTTGCTCACCAATTCCGACAGGCCCGTGCCGGCCTCGATGCCATCGACGGCCTGATAGGCCTGCGACACGCGATCGGCAGCATAGCCCGAAGCATTTGGCGGCAGCGGCGGCAATATGGTGTCGCCGAACATGATGGTCGGCTGCTGATCGGCGCCGACGTCCGGATCGGCAAAGCTCATGCGCGGCTGCGGCAGCGGCACGGCAGGCGAGAGGACGGCGACCTGTGGCTGAGCCATAAAATCGGCAGGATCGGCCGAAGCGATGGTCACGTAATCGAAGGTCTCGACCGGACGGGGCAGCGGCACCACGTCAATGGCCGGCGCCGGCGTACCGGTGACGTCGATCGGCGTAGCAGCCGCCATCACGGCCGGAGCGACGGGAGCCGGCGCAGCCTTCGGGGCGTCCGACCCCTCGAAAACGTGCATCATGGTCTTCACGCCCGGCAGCGACTCGACGGCAGCAAGCATGACGTTCGGCTTGTCGGCCTGCGGCTGATCGAGCGACGGGCCGCGATAAGAGGCGAGCAGGAAGGCGGTGTCGTCACCCTCGGTCCTTGCCGGACCGACATATTCGACGCGGACCTTGGCGACACCAGCACGCTTGACGCCGAGCATATCGGCGGCGCGTTGCGACATGTCGAGGACACGATTGGAATGGAATGGCCCGCGATCATTGACACGAACGATGACCGATCGGCCGGTGGCGAGGCTGGTCAGCCTCGCATAAGACGGCAATGGCATGGTGGGGTGAGCGGCGGAAATCGACGCGCTGTCAAACACTTCGCCATTGGCTGTCCGGCGACCATGGAAATCGGTGCCGTACCAGCTGGCAAGGCCGACGACCTTGTAATCGGGGTCGATCCTCGGCACGTAAGTCTTGCCGGCGATCTGGTAGGGTTTGCCAACCATGGCGCGGCCGCCGCCCTTCGGCACCGGCTCTCCCATGGCTACGACACGCGGACTAGGAGCGACGCCATACCTGGGATCGATCTGTGCCTTGGCGGTTTTGAGAGGGGCCCGTTCGGTTGTTCCGCAGCCCGCCACGCCGATTGCCAGGACCAGTGATGCGGACATCACCGTCACTAGGGTTTTCGTCGTCGAGCGCGTGCCGTTCCGCCCTTCAGTCATTCCGTACGCCTTGCCGTTCGAGCACTCATCACCATCGCGCCCCGACCGGCCGACGGCCTTTCGGAGCTTTCCAAGACGGAGCGACGCACCGAAGTGCGAACACTCACTGTAGAACGCCATCCCTAACCTCTTGTTAAAGATGAGACGGCGGCTCGACGATGAATCCCCTGATCAATCCCTAGCGCCCGATCCCGCGAGGAAATCGGCAGCGTGCATTTTGTACATTCGTTCGGCAGGTCCGTAAAGGCGGCAAACGCTGTGTCTGGCAGGTTTCATACACACTAAATGTAGCATTCACCCGCTAAAGCCCGGACGACTCGTCATAATCCGCGCGGTCCAAAGCTGTTCGACTTCGGGAATCCCAGCGGAGGAAGTCGTCCGGCGGCAGCCCGATCGCCAATCCAGTCGGCGAGATCGGCCATCGACCGCTGGAACACGCGGCTCGATGCATCGGTCCAGATGAGGCCGTTTTCTGCCGCGAAGACCCGGACGTCCGACACGCCGCCGTCCTTGAACCTCTGCAGCCTGACGCCCTTGCCGCGCCCCATCTCCGCCACCTGGGCAAGCGGGAAGATCAGGAATTTGCGATTCTCGCCGATCATGGCGACATGATCCCCCTCGGCCGGCACGATCAGCTTGGCCTTCTGGTCGCCCGACACGTTGAGCAATTGCTTGCCCTTGCGCGTGGTGGCGACAAGATCGGCCTCGGCGGTGACGAAGCCGTGGCCATCCGAGGACACCACAAGCAGCTTGCGCTCGGGCTTGTGCACAAAGACGTCGACCACGTCGGCGCCGTCATCCATGTCGACCATCAACCGGATCGGCTCGCCGGCCGAGCGGCCACCCGGCAGCTTGTCGGCACCGAGGGTGAACACCTTGCCGTTGTCGGCGAAGACGATCAGCTTGTCGGTGGTCTCGGCCTTGAAGAACAGCCTCAGCCCGTCGCCTGCCTTGAACTGCAGGCCGGACACGTCGGAGATGTGGCCCTTCAACGTGCGTATCCAGCCCTTGTCGGAGACGACGACGGTGATTGGCTCGCGCTCGATCAGCGCCTCCATCACCTCACCGGCGTCATGGGCCGAGCCGTCGCCAAAGCTGGTGCGGCGCTTGCCGATCTTGCTGTCGGGGCCGAACCCCTTTTTCACTTCGCCGATCTGCCAGCGCACCGTCTTCCACTGCTTCTTCTCGGAGCCCAGCAGATCCTCGATCTCCGCCTTTTCCTTGGAGAGTTCGGCGTGTTCCTTGCGGATCTCCATCTCTTCAAGCTTGCGCAGATTGCGCAGGCGCATGTTGAGCACCGCGTCAGCCTGCGTCTCGGTGAGGCCGAACGCGCGGATCAACTCGACCTTGGGCTCGTCTTCCTCGCGGATGATGCGGATCACCTCATCAAGGTTGAGGTAGGCAATGATGAAGCCTTCGAGCAGCTCGAGGCGGGCGTTGATCTGGTCAAGCCGATGCTGCGAGCGGCGGGTCAGCACCTCGCGGCGGTGAGCAAGCCATTCGACGAGCACCTGGCGAACGCCGAGTACGTTGGGCACCTGGCCGCGCGACAGCACGTTCATGTTCATCGGAATCCGGCTCTCGAGCTCGGACAGCCGGAACAGCGCCTCCATCATCAGCTTGTCGTCGACGTTGCGCGACTTCGGCACAATGACGACGCGCACGTCGCTGGTCGATTCATCGCGCACGTCCTCGATCAGCGGCGCTCGGCGCTCGGTGATCAGCTCGGCGATCTTCTCGATCAGCTTAGCCTTCTGCACCTGAAACGGGATCTCGGTGATCACCGCTTGCCACATGCCGCGGTCGAGGTCCTCCCGGTGCCAGCGAGCGCGCACCCGGAAGCCGCCCCGGCCGGTGCGGTAGGCCTCAAGAATCGTCTCGGCACTTTCGACGATGATGCCGCCGGTGGGGAAGTCAGGCCCGCGGATTGGCCCCTCGTCGCGGTTGACGAGGCCTTCCACCGGCGTATCCGGCGCGTCGATCAGCTTGATGGCGGCGTCGCAGATTTCGGCGACGTTGTGGGTTGGAATGTTGGTCGCCATACCGACGGCGATGCCGGCCGAACCGTTGGCCAGCAGGTTCGGGAAGGCACCGGGCAGAACCACCGGCTCCTTGTCGGCCTGGTCGTAGGTCTCGCGGAAATCGACGGCATCCTCGTCGAGCCCATCCAGCAGCAGGCGGGCGACCTCGGTCATGCGCGCTTCGGTATAGCGCTGAGCCGCGGCGCTATCGCCGTCGATGTTGCCGAAGTTGCCCTGACCGTCGACCAGCGGATAGCGTTGGGAGAAGTCCTGGGCGAGGCGCACCATCGCCTCGTAGACGGCACCGTCGCCATGCGGATGGTATTTGCCGATGACGTCGCCGACGACACGGGCGCATTTCTTGAACGCGTTGCCGGGGTCGAGGTGCAGGAGACGCATCGCATAGAGGATGCGCCGGTGCACCGGCTTCAGGCCGTCGCGCACATCGGGCAGTGCCCGGTGCATGATGGTCGACAAAGCGTAGGCGAGATAGCGCTCTTCGAGAGCCTCTCGCAGATTGATCGGCTCGATGCCGTCGGATGGAATCAGTTCCTTGCCCATGGCACGATGGGTAGAATCACCCCCGTCCAAGTGCAACAGAAAGGCAAGCGGTTATCCGGGGACAGAGCGATGTTATCCCCGGCGTGACGTCAATCGGCCACCAGCGGCGCCGCCTTGGCGGCCAGCGCCGTCACCGCGTCGGCCGGTTTCAGGCACACCTGAAGGCCGCGCTGGCCACCGTTCATGTAGACGGTGTCGTGGGCAAGAGCCGCCTCCTCGAAGGCCGTCGGCACCCGTTTCTTCTGGCCGAAGGGGGAGATGCCGCCAACGTGGTAGCCGGTGACGCGCTCGGCGTCGGCCGGCTTCATCATCTGGGCCGACTTGCCGCCGAAGGCCGCCGCCAGCTTCTTCATGCTGACCTCGTGGTCGGAGGGCACGACGAGGCAGACGGGCTTGCCATCGACCTCGGCCATCAGTGTCTTGAGGACGCGGGCCGGCTCGGCACCGATCGCCTCGGCCGCCTGCATGCCGATGCGATCGGCGTCTGGATCATAGTCGTAGGTCACCGTCTCATAGGCGACGCGCTCTTTATCGAGAAACTGGGTGGCGCGGGTGGTCCTGGACATCGGAAAGCCTCGTCTGCGGCAAAGAACGCGAGGATCAGGCCGGCAACCCGGCCAGGAAGGCGGCGAGCCGGCGGTTGACGGCGACCGCCGCTTCGACGTGCGGCAGATGGCCGACGTCCGGAATGACGAAGCGCTCGCCCCCGACGGCCGAAAGGCGGTCCTCGTCGAGCGGGTTGACGGCGTCGCCTGTCCCCCAGATGACAAGGCGCGGCAGGTCGGCCTCGGCGACCACGCGGAAGGCGGCGTCGGCCTCGGCGGAGATCGCCGACATCGCGAAGGCGATGTGCGACAGCGCCGCCCGTCGGCCGGGTTTCTCGAGATCGTCGAGCATGTAGAGCGCCAGGCGCCGATTGGCGAGGCTCTTCCTGACGAACAGGCGCTGCAGCAGGTGCTCGGTGGCCTCGACGTCGGTCAGCGTCGGCAGCGTTTCCACGAAGACGCGCGGCACCGGCCGGCCGAGACCCGAGGCGGCAAGTGCCGTCAGCGACCGCACGCGGTCGGGATAACGGGCCGCGAAAACGCCCGACACCGCGCCGCCGAGCGAATGACCGATCATGTCGACGCGGCCGACGCCAGCGGCATCGAGCGCCCTGAGGATGGCATCGGCAAAGGCGGCGGCCGACGGTTTTGCCCCCTCTGGCCATGGCGATGCGCCATGCCCCGGCAGATCGAGCGACCAGACATCGGCCACCGCCGACAGTGCCGGCTGATTGGCGGTGAACGTGCGGCGATCGGCACCAAAGCCATGAACCAGCAAGAGCGGCGTTCCGTTACCACCGGAGTGGTGGAGGCGCACCTCAAAGGCGGCGGATGTGAGAGTGGACAATCGCAACTCCGGATGGATGCATGGACAGGCGCAGATTGGCGGTTCACCGCCGCAAGGGCAAGAGCCAAACCGTTCCGTCGTAGTCACTTTCCCTTATACTTGACTCTATAGTTCAAGTTATGATCCCTTATGGTGAATCCTCATTGCCGGATGCCGCCGATGAACGCCCCTCTCCTTTTGTCCGAAAGCTGGCCGACCCAGGACGTCGAAGATCTCCTGGTCCTCGTGCGTTTCATCGGCGAGGAAAAACGCCGGCAAGCTGGTGGCAAAGATGCCGGGACCAGCCATTCCGAGGCGATGGCCTGCCGCCGGCTCATCGAACGTTGCGCGCTGGTGCCTCGCCCGCGCGCGCCCGGCGGCTACACGGCGAGCCTCGTCGGCATGTCGCGACTCTATCGCTTCGTCCACGCGCCGGTGGGCGTCGCGCCGGAGATGCCGGTCGATCGCGAGGTGGCGGTGCGACGCGCCGTGCTGGAGGTGCTCGATCCGCCCGATCGCGACGAGGTCGAGGCGCGCATGTGCGCCGAATTGGTGGAGATTCGTGCCGGAATCTTCCGCTGCGCCCACGCCGATCTTTGCGCCGGTCGCGGCTGCCCGTTCGAGCTGGAGGTGTCGGCCGAAGCGGTCGACCGCGCCCTCTGCGCGCTGCTGCCCAGAGGGAACTGACATGCTCGGCAAACCCATCTTCTCGCTGCCGGCGCCGGTCGAAGCCGCCATGTCGCTGTCCTCGGTCTCTCCCGATCGGTCGCCGCTCCGCCCCGCTCGGCAAGAACGGCCAAAGATCTGGGAATTACCCAAGAGCTGCCATTGCGTGACGCTCGGCACCTGCCTGACGCTCTCCGAACTTCGCAAGACGGCGAAACGGCTGGGACTGTTCCACGGCGTCGAGCTGATGAACGACTATGAACTGCACGGCGCCTTCGTCCACGTCCTGTCTGGCCGCAACCGCGCCTCGAGCGCCGTCCAGAAGTTGCTCGACGCCCACCACGCCGGGGCGGTCCGCAAGGCGTCACGCTGCCAGTCGGAGGAGGAGCTCTCAGCCTTCTGGGACCGCGAGGTCGCCGACGGGCAGATCGCCGGGGCCTTTTGGGCTGTGATGAGCCATGTGCATCTCGGCGGTGCGCTGGAGGTGCGCGTCTTCGGCGAGGTGCACATGATGTCGCACCTGTGCGGCGCGGCGCATCGGGGTGATGCCCGCGCCCGCTCGCAGGCCGAACAACAGTGCGCCGCCCTCGCCCGCCGGTTGGAGCAAGCCACCGCCGGTCAGTTGGAAGCGCTTGCCGCTCGCGACCGCGAGATTGAACGGCTGACTCGCCTCATCGCCGGCATCGAGCCCTTTGTCCGCGAGGCCGCAACCTTGCGCGCCCGCGTCGCCGAACTGGAAGGCGGCGATGAGACCGCCCGCCTCGCCGACAAAGCCGACGGCCTTGCCCGCCGGCTCGACCTTGCGACGCGCCGCAATGCCCGTCTTGCCGCCGACGTGGACACATTGACCGCAAGGCTCGCTGCAGCCGAGGCGCGGGCAGACGAGTTGTCCGACCGGCTGGCGGAGGTGTCGCCGTGCAGCACCAGAGCGTGTGCCGACGAATGCCCGTTCAACCTCGAAGGACGCTGCATCGCCTATATCGGTGGCCGGCCGCGCACCGTGTCGCGGATGCGCGACCTCGTCGAGCGTTGCCGCGGCTCGCTGATCCACCATGACGGCGGTGCCGAACAATCGGCCGAGGCGCTGGATGGCGTGCTGGTCCGTGCCGACGTGGTGATGTTCCCGGTTGACTGTGTCAGCCATACTGCCGTCGAGAAGCTGAAGACGATCTGCGGCCGCATGAACAAGACCTACCTGCCGCTTTCCTCGGCCAGCTACTCGTCTTTTGCCAGCGAGCTCGGACGAGTCTAGCGGAACCGCTCTATCCTCCCCCGGCCCGGCCCTGCTAACCTCCCGGCCGTCGGCGGGAAGCCGCCGGACGGAATCAGGGAGAACGCCTTGCAGCGGGTGACCATCACACTGGATGACGACCTCGTCGAAGAGATCGACGCCTTCATCACCCGGCGCGGCTATCAGAATCGCTCCGAAGCGATCCGCGATCTCGCCCGCGCCGGCCTTGGCGAAGTGGCCACCACCGCCGACCCCGAGCGGGACTGCGTTGCCGCCGTCGTCTACACCTTCGACCATGAGAAGCGCGAATTGGCACGGCGCCTCGCGGCGGTGCACCACCATCACCACGACCTGTCTCTGGCCACCACCCACGTCCATCTGGACGAGGCAACCTGCCTGGAAGTGACGCTGCTGCGCGGCCGGGTTGGGGAGATCAGCCATTTTGCCGAGCACCTAACGGCCGAGCGCGGCGTCCGCTATGGCCGCGTGGTGGTCGTGCCGATCGAGGGCAAGGGCGACCGGCCGCCCCCACATGGTCACACTCACGACGCGAAAGACTGAATTGGGCGTCGGCAAAGGCGAGCGGGCGCGACCTCCGCCTTTTTCCGTATTGCGCCGGTATGACGATTTTGTATTTTCTTCATACTGACACGATACGGAAAAGCCGATGCGCACGTTCATCTCCGCCATAGCTCTCATCGCCCTCGCCTCACCCGCCTGTGCCCATTTCCAGGAGATCCTGCCGTCGGAAGATGTGCTGCCTGACGGTGGCAAGGTCACCGTGGACCTTATTTTCACCCATCCGATGGAGCGCGGCCCGACCATGGACATGGCGAGGCCCGTACGGGTCGGTGTCGCCAGGGAAAAGGGCGTCGAGGACATCTCGGGCTCGCTGGTTGAGGCGCCCGTTGACGGCAAGCAGGCCTGGCGCCTTGAGCGCGACATTGCCGAGCCAGGCGCCGAGGTATTCTTCGTCGAGCCCAAACCCTACTGGGAACCGGCCGAGAACAAGTACATCGTCCACTATGCCAAGGTGGTGGTGGACGGCTACGCCTCCGGCGAGGGCTGGGATCGCCTCGTCGGCCTGCCGGTGGAAATCGCGCCGCTCGTCCGACCGACCGGCCTGTGGACCGGCAACCTGTTCCGCGCGGTCGTTCTCAAGGACGGCCAGCCGGTGCCGGGCGCCGAGATCGAGGTGGAATGGGTAAACGACGGCACGGTGACGCCGCCCAACGAGGCCTTCATCACTCAGGTGATCAAGGCCGATGACATGGGCGTCTTCTCCTATGCCATGCCGAGGGCGGGATGGTGGGGCTTCGCCGCGCTGATCGACGGCCCAGAGACCCAGTCGCCGGATGGCAAGCCAGCCTCGACCGAACTCGGCGCACTGATGTGGGTGAAGACGACCGACATGGGCGGCGCAAGGTGACAAACCGGAGGGAGGGCTGACATGGCGCATATTCCCGACGGCGTCCTGTCGCTGCCCGTCCTTGCCGCCGGCACGCTGGCCGGTGTTGGTGGCCTTGCGCTTGGCATCCGCCGGCTCACCGATCGCGACATTCCGCGCACCGCGCTGCTGGCGGCCGTGTTCTTCATCGCCTCGTCGCAGGCCTTCTCACTCGGACCAACCTCCGTTCACTTGCTGCTCGGCGGCCTTACCGGACTCGTGCTCGGCTGGAAGGCGTTTCCGGCCATCTTCGTCGGCCTTCTGCTGCAAACGCTGCTGTTTGGTTTCGGCGGGTTGACGACACTCGGCGTCGATCTCGTCAATATGGCGTTGCCAGGGGTGCTGCTGGCGGCCGTCGTTCGCCCGTTCATCCGGGTTGACCGCCCCGCCCGGTCGGCCGCCTTCACTGGTGGCGCGGCCGCACTCGCCGTGGTGATCACTGCTGTTCTGGTGGGTGTTGAGATCGCCCTATCGGAACCGGCCTTCGCTCCAGCGCTCGGTGTGATGGCGGCGGCCTACCTGCCGCTGGCCGGCATCGAGGCCGCGGTGACCGCCTTCGTGACGCTCTATCTTCTCAAGGTGAAACCGGAGATGATCGTGGCGCCCGCCGTCCTTGGAACCGCCATATGATCCGCCTCGCCGCCGTCCTCGCAGCGTTCATCCTCCTCGTCCTGCCGGCCGAAGCGCATCGACTGAAGCTGTTCGTACAGGCGGCCGGTGGTGCCATCACCGGCTATGGTTTCTATATCGGTGGTGGCCGGCCCGAGGGCGTCGAACTCGTGATCACCACGCCAGACGGCAAGGAGGTGCGCCGCCTCAGGACCGGTTCCGACGGCGACTTCAGCTTCACGCCACCGGTGCCTGGCCGGTACCATCTGGCGCTCGCCTCCGGCGACGGCCATTTCGCCGAAGTCGACGTCTCGACCGATGGCGGGCCGACAACCGCCGTACCGGCCGGGAAGACGGCGCAAGCCCCTTTACCAGCGCCGACCGATCTCGACGCCCGCATCGCCACCGCCGTCGATGCGGCGGTGGCCCGGCAGATTCGGCCGCTGCTCGAAGCCTATGACGCCGCCGACGGTCGGGTTCGCTTCAACGATCTTCTCGGCGGCCTCGGCTGGATCGTCGGCATCGCTGGCCTCTGGGCGTGGTTCCGCTCGCGACGGAGCGGGCATGGCAACTGACGCGGCCGACGCCGCCGCGCCGACGTCCCGCCTTGATCGCCTCGACACGCGCACCCGCGTCATCGTCGCGGTGGCGCTGGTGCTGACGCTCGTCAGTCTACGGTCGTGGGTGTTGCTCAGCGCGGCGATTGTGCTCGGCCTGCTGCTCACGGGGTTTGCCGGCATTCCGGCGCGACAGACGCTGCGACGGCTGCTGCATGTCGAGGGCTTCCTGCTGATCCTGTTCGTTGCGCTGCCGCTGACGACGCGGCTGCCACCTTTCCTGGAGATCGGGCCGCTCGCCTTGTCGCTGCCTGGTCTTGAGCGAGCGGTGACGCTGGCGCTTCGCATCACCGCGGCGGCGCTTGTCGTGCTGCCGCTGATCTCGGACCTGACGCCGATTCGCCTCGGTCACGCGCTCGGCCGACTCGGCTTGCCGCCACGTCTCGTCCAGGTCTTCCTGTTCTCGATCCGCTACATCGAGCTGTTGCGGGCGGAGGCGCGGCGCCTCCATGACGCCATGCGACTTCGCGGCTTTGCGCCGCGCACCAACCTCCACACCCTGAAAAGCTATGGCCACTTCATCGGCCAGTTGCTGGTGCGGGCCATCGAGCGCGCCGAGCGGGTCAACGAGGCGATGCGCTGTCGGGGCTTCGCAGGGCGGTTTCCGCTTGTTACGCTGGAGCGGTTCGGCACCGCCGATGTCGGCGTGGCCGGTTTGACCGTTCTTCTCGCCGCTGCTGCCCTTCTCTTGGATCGCTTGTGATGACAGCTCTGCTCGATCTTTCCGGCATCCGCATCCGGCGCAGCGGCCGGCTGGTGCTCGACCAGGTCGATCTTCAGCTTGAAACCGGCGAGCGGCTGGCGCTGGCCGGCGCCAACGGTGCCGGCAAGACCACGCTGCTCCGCACCATCGTCGGGCTAGAGACGCCGGAGGCCGGTGAGATTATCGCCTTTGGCCGGCACCGGCACGACGAGGATGACTTCCGCGACCTGCGCCTCAGGGTGGGTTTCCTGTTCCAGGATTCCGACGACCAGCTGTTCGCGCCAACGGTGATCGAGGACGTCGCCTTCGGCCCGCTCAATCTCGGTTTCACGCCGTCCCAGGCGATCGAACGCGCCCAGGCGGTGCTGACCGATCTCGACCTCCTGCCGCTCGAGCGGCGCGTCACCCATCATCTTTCCGGCGGTGAGAAGCGGTTGGTGGCGCTGGCCGGCGTGCTGGCCATGGACCCGGACGTGCTGCTTCTCGACGAGCCGACCAACGCGCTCGACGAAGCGCATCTCGCCCGCCTCACCACCATCCTTGCCGAACTGCCGGTGGCAATGATCCTGGTGTCGCACGACGCGCACTTCCTCGCCACGCTGTCGACACGGGCGGTCTTGCTGGAGAACGGCCGTTTGATGCCGGCGGTGGCGCACCGGCACCAGCACCGGCATGACCACGTGCATTTTCATCCGATCGAAGAGACCGACTAGACGGCCGTTGCTCTACTCGACCGGCTCGTCGACGAGGCCGGTCACCGGTGCCGTCGAGCCGCGCACGATCAGCTTGCCGGACAGCATCACCTTGCGGGCTGGTGCCTTGGGTGTCTTGAGGCGATCGAACAGCAGCGTCATCGCCATGCGGCCGATGTCGCCGACCGGCTGTTCGATGACGGTGAGGCCTGGCCCCACCAGTTCCGACCAGGTCTCATTGTCGAAGCCGGCAATGGCCACGTCCTCGGGCGTCCGCAGCCCCAGCCGTCGCATGGCCTTGGCGACACCGAGCAGCATCAGGTTGCTCGACGCGATAACCCCGTCCGGCCGGTCAGGCCGGGAAAATACCTTGAGGATCTCGCGTTCGGCCGCCTCGGCATTGGGGGCGACGAAAAAGGCTTCAGACGACAGGCCGAGTGAAGCCGTGGCGGCGAGATAGCCGAGGTGGCGGTCGACAGCCGTCGACGAGACGTTGCCGAACAGGCCGACAATGCGACTGCGGCCGATGGTATGGAGATGACGGACCAGCGTTGCTATCGCCTGATGGTTGTCGAGGACCACGCTGTCGTGGCGGCCGACCGGCCCGCCGCGATCGACCAGCACCACAGGGAAAGGCAAATCATCGTCGGCCAGCCGCTCGATGGTGCCGCGAGTCGGTGCCCAGATGACGCCGGTGACGCGCTCTTCCTCCATCAGTCCCAGGTACATCGCCTCGCGCTCGGCGCTCTCGTCGGTGTTGCAGAGGATGACGCGCATGCCGGCATGGTAGGCCTCGTCCTCCACCACGCGGCTCAGCGCCGTGAAGAACGGACTGCGAATATCGGCCACCATCAGACCAATTGTCTGGGAGTGCTGCGAGCGCAGCCGGCGGGCCGAAAGGTTGGGCCTGTAGCCGGTCGCCGCGATAGCTTTCTCCACCCGCTCGCGCAATTCCGGGCTCACCGGACCGTTGCCGAACACGCGTGACACGGTGGCCACCGACACATTGGCCCTCTGGGCCACGTCCTTGATACTAACTGCCATTTTTCAGATGACCCAAGACCTCGCCGCCGTTTCCCGATGGCGTCCTCCCCGGCCCCGAAACCGCTGAAAAGGATTACATGAGGCTTGCTTAACCGCACCAATTTGAAATCAGTAATTTTTCTGATAGGATTCCGGAATGGTTGGGCGGACGCACCGAAGCGGGTGGCCCAATTCCCAGGAAGTTCCGGATTTCACCTTTTCTATCAACGCCCTTTAGAAGAATTTTGGCCGGTCTGTAGTACCACTACGCACCGGAAACTTAATCGGTTCAACGCTTGACCATTGGACTGAAAACGATCCCATATGTAGCGGGACACAACAGAGCGGACCTTCAAACAGATCCTCCGCAGCCCGCCTCGCCCTTGGGGACAGATAGCCCGGCCGGCCAAACGCCAGACAACGGCGACCGTCGGCGGAACGAACAAAATACCTTTGGGACGAATGCTTGGAAGACAGGAGATAAAGATGCCAATCAACAGCCCGGCCGACCTCGACGCACTGGTTTCCCGCGTCAAACGCGCCCAGCAAATCTACGCGACGTTCTCCCAGGAGCAGGTCGACCTGATCTTCCGTCAGGCAGCTTTCGCCGCCGCATCCGCCCGTATCCCGCTCGCCATGCAGGCAGCCGAGGAAACCGGCATGGGTGTGATCGAAGACAAGGTCATCAAGAACCACTTCGCTTCCGAGTACATCTACAACAAGTACAAGGACGAGAAGACCTGCGGCGTGCTCGAGGAGGACGAACTCGGCGGCACCATCACCATTGCCGAGCCGATCGGCCTGATCTGCGGCATCGTGCCGACCACCAACCCGACGTCGACCGCCATCTTCAAGGCGCTGATCAGCCTGAAGACCCGCAACGGCATCGTCTTCTCCCCCCATCCGCGCGCC
>JAGSYU010000057.1 GCA_018262575.1 Pseudomonadota bacterium
CGCTCCTCGACCAGGCGAACGATCTGGGCCGGCACCGGGAAGCGGATCAGCTTGCCCTTCTTGACTTCCCAGATGAACGGGATCTTGCCGACCCGCTCTTCGTCGCTGAGGTCGATGAACTCCTCGATCGACACGGCATTGTTGACGTCATCGGCAAGTGCCTTGCCGGTGAACTGCTTCTTGAAGCGGCCTTCCTGATGGGCGAAGTGGGCCGGGGTGAGCGGCACTTCCTTCGTCTGCTCGTGGCCGTCGGCGTCCTTGTAGGTGAGGACGAGGGTCGTCCAGTCCTGCTCGACGTCGGGGTTGCCATCCAGCGAGAAGCGCTCCTTCAGCACCGCGCCGCCGTCCGGATTGTGGACGTAGACCGGGCTGGTGCGGCTCTCGACGGCGAGGCGGGCATGCTCGCTCGACACGTCATCACCGATGCCCTGTTCGCCCTGGCAGGGCGTGTAGACGTCGATGACGGCCGGCGACGTCGTCCGCGACAAGGCGGAGAGGACGTTCTTCAGGAAGTGGCCCTGGATGGAGGTAGCGGTCTGCACCACCATCACCGCCGGATGGAAGGCGGCGATCAGGCCGAGTTCCTTGCGGTTGTCCGTCTTGCCGGCATGCGCCGCGCCATAACGGGCGAGGTCGGAGTCCTGGCCGATCAGCGAGGAGGTCGAGGCCTGGCCGCCGGTGTTGGAATAGACGCCGGTGTTGACCACGATCACCTTGATCGGCGTCTTGGTCGACAGCAGCCGCGACAGAGCGCCGAAGCCGATGTCGTAGGTGGCGCCGTCGCCGCCGATCGAGAACACGGTCGGCAGGCGACCGAGTTCGGCCTCGGAGAACTGCTCCCAGCTGAAGGTGCGGAACATCTTGTCGTGAACCGCCGGGTCATACTGGTCGGCGAGCTCCAGCTCGGCGATGCGCATGGCCCTGAAGTTCACGAGCACGTCGGCCGCGATGCCTTCATAGATGCCCTTGGCGAGCGCGGGGGCATCCTGGAACAGGCTGTTCACCCACGGATCGCGGTAGGGGTTGTAGGGGAAGGTCGACGAGTAGACGCTCGAGCAGCCGGTCGAGTTGGCGATCACCGCGGCCGCCGGGCCTTCGCCCGTCGGACCACTCTCCAGAAGGAAGAGGTGGTGATTGATCGTCTCGAGTGACGACTTGATGCGCGTGGTGCGCGCCTCGTCGGTCACCTTGGCGAGCTTGGCTTCCAGGTTGCCGATCAGCGCTTCCACCTCGGCGATGTGCTCCTTGCGGGTGCGGCCCTGGAGAGCATTGTTCGCCGCCATGATCAGGCGCAGTGCCGTCACTTCGCCGCAGCCACGGCAACCGCCGTGACCACCGGTCATGGCATAGTAGTTGTCGCGATCGAGGACGAGACGCTTGGCGTTGGCACCGGTCAGCTGCTCGGTGAAGCGAGCCGGCGTGTTGGCCGTCTTGGTCAGGAACTCGAAGCGGGCCTGCAACGTCTCGAGGAGCGCGTCGTCCTGCTCGGTCTGAACCAGGGCGTCGGAGCCACAGACGGTGGTGCACTCGAGACAGCCCGAGCACTTCCACGGGTCGAGGCCGACCGAGTAGAGGCCGCCGGTGCCCGGAGCCTTCTTTTCCGTCTGGTCGAAGAACAGGCGGGTGCGCGCCACCGGGAAGTTGGCAAGCAGTGTCGCCATCTTGCCGAAGTCGAGGGCAAGCGACGCATCGCCGGCCGCAACGCCGGGCGCTACCTGGGCGAAGATCTCATGGAAGGCGCGAGCCTTCGGCTGAGCCTTGTAGACTTCGCGGATGGCGGTGGCGATGGCCGGCACCTTGCCGGCGATCTCGGTGCGGCGGGCTTCCGAGACGTCGATCTGACGGGCGGCGGTGGCGACGAGGTCATCGATCTCGTGCACCGTCGACGGCATGGCAGCGTCGGGGCAGACCAGCGTGCATTCAAGGCAGGCCGTGCACTTCTCGGCGTCGAACACCGGCACCTGACGGCGGAACAGGCCCTTGTCCTTCATGGCGGCGGAACCAGCCGGCATGAACATGCCGGTGCCCGGCAGGACGGGCGATTCGCCGATGGTGCCGTCTTTGAACGGACCAGCCAGCATATCCTCGTAATACTCGTTGTCGAAGATACCGGCCGGCGAGTTGGTGTCGAGGCTGCAGATCGAAGCCGAGATCGCCACCGAACGGGCCTGGGTGACCGGGGCGTTGGCCTCGGCAGCCTTGAAGGCTTCGTCGTTGTAGGGGAGAGCGTGGGTCGCCTCGGCACCCTCGGCGATGACCGCCATGTTGCCGGCGACGACGGCGTCACCCTTGGAACCGAACTTCTTGGAGATCTGCTGGCGCACCTTCTCGAGGATGGCAGCGCGGTCGGCACCGGCCGTGATGCGCTTCTCGTGGCCGCACAGAGCACCGATGAAGGCGATGCCCATCATGCGCGTGGCCAGTTCCGGCGACGGAGCGTGCTTGGTGGCGACGGCGAAAGCGTCGACAACCAGGAACTTGATCTCCTTGTCGCGGATCGTCTTGCGGGCCGAGGCCGGCAGGTCGAGCCAGGCGTCGATCGGCGACTTCGAGGTCTGCAGGATGAAGGTGCCACCCTTGACCAGACCGCGCAGCGGGTTGGAATGCGCGAAGACCTTGTGGTCCGGCGAGATGACGATCTCGACGTCCTCGATCTCGGCATTGGTGATCTTCACCGGCTCCGGCGACAGCGTGATGTAATAGTTGGTCGGCGCGCCAGACTTCTCCGAGCCGTACTTGGGGGCAGCCTTGGAGTAGAGGCCGAGGGCGCCAGCCAGGATGTCGGTCAGGAGCTTGCCGGTGGCGATGGTGCCGTAGCCGCCCACCGAGTGGAAGCGGACGCGGAAGGCATCGTCGGGCAGCAGGCGCGGGTTTTCACCCGTCTCGAGCGCCATGAACTCGGTCTGCGGATACGCCGCCTTGAGCTTGGCCTGGACTTCGCTCATGCGGGCATTCGGGTTCTTCGAGAAGAACTGCGAGCCGAGGTAGACGAACGGGTTGTTGCGGGCCGCTTCCATGTTGTCGAAGGCGGCAACGAGATGGCGCGACTGCAGGTCATGGCCGCCGAGGCCGAAGATGGCCGTGGTGACCTTGGGCAGCTTGTCGATGGCCGGAATGCCCTCGTGGCGACCGCCGTCGGCATTCTCGCGGGCCTTGAACAGCGCCTGCGTGACGAAGCTGGTGAGCGCGGTGTCGTCCGAGCGCTCGAGCACCGTGACGGCCTTCTTGCCGGCGATGGCGGCGATCAGTTCGGCCGCCGGGAACGGCTGCAGCAGCTTGATGGCGATCGAACCGACCTTGCGACCCTTGGAGCGCAGGTAATCGACCACCGCTTCGACGTCGTCGGTGACCGAGCCGAGGCCGATCATGACGTAGTCAGCATCCTCGGTCTTGTAGCACTGCACCGGCGAATACTGGCGGCCGGTCAGCGCGCCATACTCGTCCATGGCCTGCTTGACGAACTTCGGCACGTCCACAACAAAGTGGGTGCGATGGTCGGCGGCGCCGGACTGGAAGTCGGGCTGGTTCTGCACGCCACCGGTCAGGCCGGGATTGTGGATGTCGACCAGCGCCGGAACGAACTGGCGGGTGCCCTTTTCCCAGGCATTCAGCCACTGGCGCTTGAACTGGGCCTGAAGCTCGGCCGGAACCCACTTGGCGGCGGCGGCGATCAGCTTGCCTTCGTTGTCGGCCTCGATGGCCGCCTCGTTGGCGTCGACATAGGCCTTGAGCGCGGTGGCGTCAGCGGCAACGAAAGCGTCCTTCTTGCGCACCAGCCACTGGCGCAGCTGGTAGGAGCGGCCCTTGGCGCCGAACAGGATCTCCTGGGCGACGGTCGGGCACTTGATGCGGCCGGTGGGATCGCCGAGGAATTCCTTCAGCAGCGCCGGCTCCGGCATCTTGGCTTCAGACAGCATGTGCGAGGTGGCGAAGCCGTCCATGGCGTTGGCAACCGGCACCAGCGACATCGCTGACACTTTGTAGGAGATGGCGGCAAGGTCAGCCGCTTCCTGCGGGTTGGCGCCGAACAGGATGGTGTAGCCGGTGGGCAGCAGCGAGTAGACGTCGTCATGGCCGGCCATGACGTTGAGCGAATGCTTGGACACCACGCGGGCGGCGACCTGCAGCACGAAGCCGCCGGCCTTCTTGCCGACGGTCACGTAATGCGACTCGAGGCCGTAGAGAATGCCCTGCGAGGACGAGGCGTTGGAAATGAACTTGCCGCCCGTCAGTGCAGCGCCGAGGGCGCCCGACTGGGCCGAATGCTCGCCTTCCGGCTCGTAGAAGAAGGGGTGGCGACCCCAGACGTTGCAGCCGCCGCCAGCGCGGAAGCTCTCATAGATTTCGGAAATTTCGGTCGAGGGCGTGATCGGGTAGCCGATGACGCCGCCGCATACGTGACCCATGACGTGGGCAACGGCACCGTTGCCGTTGATGACCGTGGGAAGACCTGGATATTTCGCGCTCATGTGCTGCATCCGTCCTGCTGCATCTGGTGTTGCTGTCCGCCCCGTCCGATCAGTCACTGGCCGAGGTGCGGGCAACGATACGCCGATGTTCAGCTGCCGATGGAGTTCTGACCTTGATTTCGGTCAAAACTATACGAAACTTACTTGGGCTTCGGTGTTGTTACCGATGGACCCTTCTGCCGTTATAGAGGCACAGCGGAAGTTTGTCGTAAGTACTCAACCGGGGACTACGTGGAATTGCGAAGGTTATACTGCTATGCGTTTTTTGCAGGGCACCGTCCCTGCCGCAACCGCATTCTCCATTGGCGTCCTTTAAAGCAACCCTCTGCTTCAAAAACAGGAATTCCGCCGAACCTCTATCGCGGCCGTCCCCGCGCCGCTGACCCGATCCGGCGTCCGGCGATTTTTGTCGCCAAGGATAGAACAGTATTCGCCAGCAGATTAATCGGTTTATCTATGCGACATTGACCGATTGCGACCCATTCTGTCACGACGAATTTCAAAGTCCACTTTATTCCGAAAGTTTAGTCCACGCTGCCGGCAATTTCCAGTACGGATTCGCCCCTCTGCTGCTCCCGGCCAGCGGTGACGGACTGTCTCCACCATCAGTCGTCAGTGGCTTGTACTACCTTGTTTTTCATGACTTGCCGGCGGAATGCCCAGGTGGATTGGCCGGTCATTTTCGTAGCAATCGTTAAGACTAAGGTCGAATACGAATTGAGGAGTTCCAGGCCTGAGCCTATACAATTGAGATTGAGTTGCAGTGTCGATGTTGCCGACCCGGATCATCCGGCCGGGTGCATCGGTTGCGGGAGTTCGCTGGATGGGTCTTTCGATCGAGACGATGAAGCCGGGCGACAGTGCTCGCATCACCGGCCTGTCGGCGGGAGACCGTGGCTATCGCCAGCGCCTGCTTGCCATGGGACTGACCCCCGGCGTGGTGTTTGAAGTGCGCCGCAAGGCGCCACTCGGCGACCCCATTGAGATTTCCATCCGCAACTTCACGCTGACGCTCCGCAAAACCGAAGCGGCCATTCTCGAGCTGGAGGCCGTGTGATGGCCGGAGACAAACCCTTAGTCGTCGCCGTCGTTGGCAATCCCAACTGTGGCAAGTCGACCCTGTTCAATGCACTGACCGGGGCAACGCAGAAGGTCGGCAACTGGCCGGGCGTCACCGTCGAAAAGCGTGTCGGCCGCTTCGTCCTTGACGGCCAGCCGGTGGATGTCGTCGATCTGCCGGGCGTCTACCTGATCGGCAGCGCCGACGCCGGCTCCCAGGACGAGCGCGTCGCCCGCGACTTCATCCTGTCCGGCGAAGCCGACCTCGTCCTCAACATCATTGACGCCTCCAATCTCGAGCGGAACCTCTACCTCACCACCCAGCTGATCGAACTCGGCGCGCCGATGCTGGTTGTCCTCAACATGATGGACATGGCCAAGACGGCCGGTGTCGAGGTCGACATCGACGCGCTGTCGAAGCGGCTTGGTTGCCCGGTGGTCCCGACGGTGGCAACGCGCGGGCTTCGCCATCACGAACACGCTCACCACGCCCATCATCATGGTCCTCATGGTCGCCGCGACGCCCTCAAGGCGGCGATCGTCGATGCCGCCCGTGCCGGTGGGGCGCCGGTTGCCCGTCCCGAACAGGATCCGGCAGTTGTCGCGGCCATTTCCGCTCTGGCGCCGCTCGTCGCCGACGCTGCCCGGGCCGCCAAGGCCGATCCGGCCTGGGTTGCGCTGAAGCTGATCGAAGGCGACACCCTGGCCGAAGCCATCGCCGGTCCGAAGCTCGTCGCTGCCGTCGAGCGCGCCCGCGCCGCCATCGAGACCGCGACCGGCGAGGACGCCGACATCGTCATCGCCGACGGTCGCTACCGCTTCATCGGCGGACTGATGGCCGGGGTTTTCCGGCAGACACAGCGCCTTTCCGCCTCGCTGTCGCAGGTGATCGACAGCGTCGTCCTCAATCGCCTGCTGGGCGTTCCGATCTTCCTGTTCGCCATGTACCTGATGTTCCTGTTCACCATCTCGGTGGGCGGCGCCTTCATCGACTTCTTCGATCAGGCCTTTGGTGCGGTGTTTGTCGATGGCCTTGGCGAACTGCTCACCGCCCTTGGCACGCCGCCGATCGTCGAAGCGGCACTGGTCGGCTTCGGCTCGGGCATCCAGACGGTGTCGACCTTCGTGCCGATCATCGCCTGCCTGTTCCTGTTTCTGTCCTTCCTTGAGGATTCGGGCTACATGGCCCGCGCCGCCTTCGTCATGGACCGTGCCATGCGGGCGATCGGTCTGCCCGGCAAGTCCTTCGTGCCGCTGATCGTCGGCTTCGGCTGCAACGTGCCGGCCATCATGGCGACGCGCACCCTGGAAAGCCGCCGCGACCGCATCATGACATCATTGATGGCGCCCTTCATGTCCTGCGGCGCCCGCCTGCCGGTATTTGCGCTGTTTGCCGCCGCCTTCTTCCCGGCAAGTGGCCAGAACATCGTGTTCGGCCTCTATCTGATCGGCCTCGCCTTCGCCGTACTGACCGGCGTCGTCCTGAAATCGACGCTGCTCGACGGAGAGCCGACCCGCTTCGTCATGGAACTGCCGCCCTACCACATTCCCACCGTCCGCTCGGTGGTCATTCAGGCCTGGCAGCGCCTTCGGGAGTTCATCGTCCGCGCCGGCCAGGTGATCGTGCCGATCGTCATGGTGCTGTCGTTCCTGTCGGCCATCGGCATCGACGGCAGCGTCGGCCGCGACAACACCCGTGACAGCGTGCTGGCGGTGGCCAGCCAGGAGCTTGTGCCGGTGTTCGAACCGATGGGCGTCACCCACGACAACTGGCCGGCTGCCGTTGGCCTGTTCACCGGTATCTTCGCCAAGGAGGCGGTGATCGGTACGCTCAACGCCCTCTACGAGAAGGTGGGCGAGGAGGCCGCCGCGCCAGCCGCCGATTTGACCGCGCCCGTTGAGGAAGCGGCCGCCGGTCTCGGCAGCAAGCTGCTCGGGGCGCTTGCCACCATTCCGGAGAACCTTGGCGCGCTCGGCGGCAGCGTCGTCGATCCGCTTGGACTCGACGTCGGCTATGTCGACAACAGTGCCGCCGCCGCAGAGGAACTGGATGTGGACGGCTCGGTGTTCGGCGCCATGCAGGCCCATTTCGGCGGAACCGCCGCCGCATTTGCCTACATGCTGCTGATCCTGCTCTACACGCCCTGCGTCGCCGCCCTTGGTGCCATGCGCCATGAGATCGGTGGCAAGTGGACGGCCTTCGCCACGGTGTGGACCACCGCCGTCGGTTATCTTGCCGCCGTCTCCTTCTATCAGGCGGCCACATTTGCCGCCCATCCGGCGAGTTCCACGCGTTGGCTGGTGGCCGCCGCCATTGTCTTTGTCGGCGGCATCGCCGCCATGTGGATAGCCGGCCGGGCGCAGAGCCGTTCGCTCGCCGCGCAGCCGGCGGAGTGAGCCGCATGATGACGCCATCGACCGTCCGCGATTATCTGAAGGAGCGCGGCAGCGCGCCTCTTTCCGATGTCGCTCTGCATTTCGACGCCGGTGAGGACTCCGTCCGCGCCGTCCTCGATCTCTGGATCGCCAAGGGCAGGGTACGGCGGCTGGCTGCCGGTGCCGGTTGTTCGAAGGCCGGCTCCTGCGGCTGCGCCTGCAAGGTCGAGGAAATTTTCGAATGGGTGGGGGAGCGGCGGGCGGTCGCCTGAGCCCCACCCTGAAAAAGCAAAAACCCCGGTTCCGCATCGCGGGACCGGGGTTTTTCTCATCAAAAGGCAACGCTGTCAGATGGCGGCTTTGATCCAGGCGGCAAGGTCGCTCTTCGGGGCGGCGCCCACCTTCATGGCCGCCGGTTCGCCGTCCTTGAAGATGATCAGGGTCGGGATCGAGCGAACGCCGTATTTCATCGCCGTGTTGCTGTTCTCGTCGATATTGAGCTTGGCGATGGTGAGCTTGCCATCAAGTTCGCCGGCGATCTCGTCGAGCGCCGGGGCGATCATGCGGCAGGGGCCGCACCACTCGGCCCAGAAATCGACAAGGACGGGCGTCGACGAAGCGAGCACGTCGGCGGGAAACGACTGGTCGGTGACTTTCTTGGTCGACATGGCGGACCTCGCAAGCTGGGTGACGCGGCACCGACTCATGGCCGGGTAGCGCCTGTTGCCTGAAAGCTAAGGAGCGGGCCCTCCACCGTCAAGCGCGGCTGGGAAACCCGCTCAGGGAGATATGAGCGCTCCGCGAAAATAAATGTCGATAAGGCAACTGCTTAGAACAAAAGCTCGGTTTGGGTCGGAACGAACTTTTGCCTTAGGGTTGATCGTTGATTGCGCTTTCGTGATCGACAGTCGCCGCACCAGCGTCGATAGCCCCAACATAGGCAGCGAGCGCCGCATCGAGCGCCATCGGTGCTACCTCGTCGAGTCGCGCCACCGTTGTCCACAGGATCGCCGCCCGCACTGGCCGGTCGGGCCAGAGATGACCCAGGACTGCCCGATAGAGCGCAAGCTGCAGAATGTATCTCTGCGGTACCGCGCGCGGCGGGCGCGCCGCCGTCTTGTAGTCGACAATCGACACCGCTCTCGGTTCGACCAGCAGCCGGTCGACGCTGCCGCTCACGGCGATCATCCGGCCGGCCGGTGTGGCAACGCTGCCGGCGATCGCCGCTTCAGCCCGGGCGGCGGGGGAGAACAGCTGCGCAAGACCTGGCTGGGCCATAAGGGCAACGAGTCCCCGGACGAGCTCCGTCCGCTCGCCTTCTGGGAGATCGGGAAGAAGGCGGGCGAGATAGCGTTCGGCCGCGCCGGCGCGGGCGGCTGGTTCGACATCCGGCAGAAGCTCGATCAAGCGGTGCAGCACAGTACCCCGGGCGGCGGCGGTCGGATCGAAGGGAACCTCCGCCGTCCCCGAATGGTCCGGAGCGGCGCGCGACGGCGCGGTGCGGAGGGGCTGTGGGGCGGCTTCGGCCACCTTGCGGGTTAGCCAGCCCGGCAGCGGCGCCGGCTCCGCGATGGGGGCCGGGACTGGCTGTGGCGGTGCTGGCGGATCCTCGTTCCTGGCGTGCCAGCGCCAGGCGATGACCGTGCCGTCCGGGTCCTTCACCGTTTCGGCCTCGTTGCTGAGTGCCGTCTCGACGAGGCCGTGCCAGCGGCGGTCGGCGCCTTCGTCGGCCCCCTTGAGGCCGGCAACGATCAGCCGGTCGCGGGCTCGCGTCAGGCCGACGTAGAGCAGGCGCCGGTACTCCTCTTCCTGCGCAGCAATGAAGGCCGCCGCTGCATCCTCGACGGGCGCCGGACGGAAGGCGCCGCCTTGCCGCCAGACGAGTGGCGGATGCGGGCCGTCGCTCACCGTCAGCACGTCGGGCAGGTTCTTCTCGCTGGCCGGCTTGTCGCCTGGGTCGATCAGGAACACGATCGGCGCTTCGAGCCCCTTCGAGCCATGCACCGTCATGACACGCACCTCGTCGCGCTCGGCATCAAGTTCGCGGCGGATCAGTTCGCCGCCTTTGGCGAGCCGGTCGATGAAGCCGCTGAGCCCGGCCGTCTCCTCGCCTTCGTAGGCGAGTGCCAGCGTCAGCAGTTCGTCGATCACCTCGTCGGCCTCGCGGCCGAAGCGGGCGCGATAGGCGGCCCGCCCGCCGTCCGGTCCGACGAGACGCGACAGGAAGACGAAGGGTTCCCCGCGGTCGGCGCGACTCATCCACAGGGCGACAACCGAGCGCAGGGCCTCGGCGTCGGCATCGCCCCTGGCGGCGTGGTGCCTCACGGCATCCCACAGGCGGCCCGGCCGGCCGTGGGCGAGGCGGAACAATGCCTCTTCGGACAGACCGACAAGCGGCGACTTGGCAACGGTGGCCAGCGTCAGGTCGTCCTCGGGCAACAGCGCAACGCGGGCAGCGGCCAGCAGGTCCTGGGTCACGATATGGCCGACCACGTCGAGCCGGTCGGCGCCGGCCACCGCCACGTCGCGTTGCTTCAGTGCCCGGTTGACCGCCTCGACGAAGGCGCCGCGCTTGCGGACGAGCACCAGCACATTGCCGGGGCGGATCGGTATTCCCGTGGCGGCGATGCGCGTCCCCGAGCGCAGCCAGCCGGCGATTTCGTCGGCGACGCGGCTGGCAAGGCGCACGGCTGGGCTGGCGGTGTTTGTCGCATCGACCGGGTCCTCCCAGTTGCCGGGCGGCGGTGCCGGTAGCTTGCCGACGGCCGGCCACAACTCGACGAGGCCGGGTTCACGACCACGCACCGTCTCGTGGACGGTGGGGCCGGCGTCGGTGGAAAGGCCGGCATGGGCTCCCGGGCTGCGGAACACGGCGTCGACGGCGCCCACCACCGCCGTCGTCGAGCGGAAGGACAGGGTGAGGCGGAGATCGTGGACCGGCAGATGAGCGTCGGCAAGGCGCCGTCCGAGCGTCCGGCGCGTCTGGCCGAACAGATGCGGCGCCGCGCCCTGGAAGGAATAGATCGACTGCTTCTCGTCACCGACTGCGAAGACGGTTCGCCGCCGGCCGGATCGCGCGCCCTCGCCAGCCGAGAACTCGCCGGTCAGCGCCTCGACGATCTGCCACTGACGCGGCGAGGTGTCCTGCGCCTCGTCGACCAGCACGTGGTCGAGACCCTCGTCGAGCTTGTACTGTACCCATTCGGCAGCGTCCGAGCGCGACAGCAGGGCGGCGGCCCGCTCGATCAGATCATCAAAGTCGAGCAGGCCAAGCCGCGCCTTCTTCGCTTCAATCAGGCCGATCAACCGATCGGCGAGCCGAAGAAGGGCGGCGCTGCGCATACCCCACAGCGTGGCCGACAGCGCCCGTTCGAGATCGACAAGCCGCTGCGCCTCCCGCTCGAAGCGTTCGTTCGCTTCCGGCAATACATCGACGACGTCCTTGGTATACGGGCGCTTGCGCGGCTCACCTTTGGCCGTCAGGAACAGACCACGCCAGAGCCGCCGCCATGCCTCAGCATCGGCTGCCGCCAGCGCGGCGCGAAAACTGTCGGCAAGCGCCGGCATCGACTTGGATTTCGAGGCGTCGAGCGCGTCGATCAACCGGCTCAGGAATGGACCGGAAAAATCGGGCGAGGCCATCATCTCCGCAAGAAGACTGTCGGGACTGGCGCCCGCTGGTGCGCCAAGTGCCTGCGACAGGGTGGAAAGTGCCCGGTCGGTTGACGGATGACCGGCGAAGAAGGCGGTGAGGTCATCGCGGGCGCGAACGACGGCGCGGAGGGCCCGGTCAAGAGCTTCGTCGCCCGCCGTCGCCACAAGTGTAGCAAGCGCTTGGCCTTCCGGGCTGTCGGGGTTGGCGGCGCAAGCGGACAGAAGCTCAGCCCGCGCCTCGGCGTAGAGGTCGGCGGCGCGGGCGTCGTCGAGCACGCGGAAGCGACCGTCGAGACCGGCCTCGATCGGAAAGCGCTGCAGCAGCGCCTCGGCGAAGGCGTGAATGGTCTGGATCTTCAGGCCGCCCGGCGTCTCGATGGCGCGGGCGAACAGCCGTCGGGCCGGCGCCAGGCGATCGGATGCCACCAGCCCCCCCTCGAGATCGGAGAGAACCTTAATCAGCTCGTCGTCGGCAAGGCCGGCCCAACGGCCGAGTTCGTCGAAGATGCGGCCGGACATTTCGGCCGCCGCCGCCTTGGTGAAGGTGAGGCAGAGGATGCGGCCGGGATCGACGCCGTCGAGCAACAGGCGGATGACTCGCCGCGTCAGCACCCACGTCTTGCCCGAGCCGGCGTTGGCCGACACGAAGGCGGATGCGGCGGGATCGGTGGCAAGGAGCTGAGTCTGGCGGGTAGCGGCTGGAATCTTCATTCCTCGCCTCCATCGTCCTCGATGCTCCACTCGCTCACGCGGGCGAGGTGATCATAGTCGCCGCGGTCGGTCTTGCGGAAGGGCCGGGCGCGCGACAGGTAGCCGCGGCCAGGATCGGCATAGGCGCGCACGAGGCCACGCAGGCGGGCCTCCGCCTCGGCGATCGTCTCCTCCAGCGTGACCGGATCGCCGCCGCGCGGTGCGTGACCGGTGTAGCGCTCGATCTCATCGCGACCTTCAAGCCCGCGCAGGACCACATGCACCAGCTCGGCCGCCTCGCGTCGATCCGACAGGCGGGGAAAGCCGCCGTGGCGGGCGATCACCGCTTCTAGTGGC
The DNA here is from genome assembly GCA_018262575.1 of Pseudomonadota bacterium. Taxonomy (GTDB): domain Bacteria; phylum Pseudomonadota; class Alphaproteobacteria; order Rhizobiales; family Pleomorphomonadaceae; genus Pleomorphomonas. The sequence goes on from JAGSYU010000057.1 coordinate 12,606, forward strand.
AGTTGCGGCGTCAGCTGGGCGGCGATCTGCGCCGCCGTCGGCGCCCGACCGGTCTTGAAGTCGATGATGGTAACGCGGCCGTCCGCCTCGACGTCGATGCGGTCGGCCCGGCCGGTCAGCGTGAACTGGTCGGTTACCGCGAGGCTGCCCTCGATTTCCGGATGGCGGGCAAGTGGCGCGCGCTTGCTCTCAAATTCGAGGACGATGAAGCGGGCGAGCGCCTGAAAGCGCGGCCACCAGAGCGCATGGACCTCCGGATGGGCTGCGAGTGCCTCGGAAAACCGACCTCGGCCGAACTCGATCAGCGCCGCGACGGCCATCTCGTCCCAAGGGTCGGTCCAGGTCGCCGCGAAATTGGCGAGGATGTCGTGGACGAGCGTGCCGCGTGTGCCGAAGTCGGGCGTCTCGCCGAAGCCGTCGAGTGGCCTGAGCCTCAGGACGCGCTTGGCGTAGATGGCATAGGGATCGCGGATCAGGGTCTCGATGTCGGTGACCGGCAGCATCGACGGCCGCGCCGGCAGCGGCGGTGCTGGGTTGGGACGGGCAGCGCGCGGCAGTTCCGAACGGTCGTCAAGCCGGCGTGCCCAGTCGAGGAAGCGATCGCCGCGCGCTTCCATCGCCGCCGTCCGCGCCGGACCGATCAGGCTGGTCAGGCGCTGCAGGAAGCGGGTCGGCACGGTCGGTGCGCCGCCGCGCCGGGCCGAACGGATCAGCACCGTGTCCGGCGCTCCGAGAGCGGCGGAAAAATCATGCGCCGAGAGGCCGATGCGGATTTCCGGCGGGCTGAGGCCAAGGCCGACGCGCATCGGTCGTGACAGCCAGGCACCCGTGTCGGTCACTGGCGGGAAGACGCCTTCGTCGAGGCCGGCCAGCACCAGCCGGTCGGTCGGCAACAGGCGCGCCTCGATCGGACCGGTGACCATGACCCGGGCATTTCGGCCGGGCGTCAGCACCAGCACATTGCCGATCAGCGCCCGCAGCACGGGCGCAAAATCGGCACCGAGGAGCGTGAGGTCGGCGTCTGGCGCACCGACGTGGTCGTCGAGGATCGACAGAAGCTGCCGTTCCGCCCGGGTTGGTTGGTTGTCTTCCTCCTCGGGGCGGCGGGTCACCCGGATCATTGTCTCGTGGAGCGCACCGAGGAAGTCGGCAAGCGTCGGGGCCGATAACGCCGCCACCGTGACGAGTGGCGCCACGGCCTTACCGAAGGCATCGGCAAGCGCCAACGCGTCCGAAAGGGCGGCGCTCGGCTCGCCGTTCTTCGCCGCCTCCTGATCGCAGAGCGTCTGCAACGCGTTCGAGATCGCCCCAATGCCGCCGGCAAGGCGCGGCCCACGCAGCACTTTGCGGACGATCAGTCGGCCGGCCGGCCGGATTCGCGCCGCAGCCCATCCGAAGCGCGTCTCAGGATGACCGAGGATCGCCGCTACCTTCACCGGAGAGAAATCCTCCGTTACCGCCTCGACGAGCAGCAGAGCGAGCGCGCCATAAGGGGTCTGCGGCAAAGGCCGGCCGGCGGTGTCCTCCACCTCGATGCCGAAGCGGTCGAGTTCGGCGGCAACACGACGGATGATGGTCCGGTCGGGTGTGACGAGGATCGCCCGTGCTTCCGGGGCTTCGAGACACTGCCGGAGGGCAATGGCGGCGGCGAGTGCCTCTTCGGCCTCGCTGGCGGCCACCACGAGGGACACGCCGGTGAGCGCAGCCTCGGTGCCGGCGGGATCGGCGTCAAGGACAGCGGCATGGGCGGGCCATTGGTCGGTGGCGGCGGCCGGCACCAGCGCCCGTCGGACGATATCGGCGCGGGAGGCCAGAGCCGGTGTCGGTGCGCCGACCTCGCCGATGTCGCCCCGCTCGATACCGAGCCGCCCGATGAGCCTGTTCATGGTGTGCTCGGGATGGGCGGGATCGAAAAGGCTCGCGGCGACCGTGTCGGCGGGCGTGACGGGATCGAGGCCCGGCAACACCAGCGCCCCCTCGGGCAGTGACAGCACGGCGGCCATCAGGTCGGCGGTGCTCGGCACCGATCCTGTCGAGCCGGCGATGATCACCGGCCCGCGCGGCGGGCGGGTGCGCCAGCGGCGGACGGTGCCCTCGACCATTGCCCGGTGGAAGGCGCCAGCACCGATGCGGCCGCGTTCGGCAATCGCCGCCGGCAGCGCCTCGGTGGCGATCTTGAGGAAGGTCAGCGACAGCTGCCACCAGGCGGCGTAGTCGTCGGGCACCAGCGCGTCGAGCTTGTTCCAGTCGACGCCCTCGAGTTCGGCCTGATCGAGGATGGCGAGGAGGTCGGCGGCAAGATTGAGCGCTTCGGCCGGCGACCCCGGCACGGCGACCGGCTGGCCGGACGGCGTCAGCAGACGGTCGCTTGCCACGCGCTCGCGCCAGCGGCTGACGAGGCGTGCCAGCATCAGCCGCCGCTCGGCGGCGCCAATCACCGGCGGCAGATCAAGCGCCTCCGGCGCAAGCAGGTCGTCTTCGGTCTCCAGCACGTCGGATATGGCAAGGATCCGCGGCAGTACCGTCGCCCCACCGCCAAAGGCGTCTCGAAAGGCCTGCCTGAGCTCGGTGCCGGCCCGGCGGGTCGGTAGATAGACGGTGACATCAGCGAGGTCGAGCGGGTGGTCGCGATAGGCGCGGCCGGCAATCAGGCGGCCATCGAGGAGCGCTTCGGCCAGAGTGGCAAGGAAGGGCGCACCGGAATGAATGGTGAAGACGCGCCCGGCCATCGCCTATTCCGCCGAGAGTCGGATGGTCCGTTCCGCCTGTCCGATCGCTTCTGGCGTGCCGACATGCAGCCAGGTGCCTTCAAGCCGCACGCCATGCAGGCGGCCCGCCCCGATCAACTCGTCGAAGACGCGGTTGAGCGAAAACGGGACAAGCGGACGATCGGCAAACAGATGCGGCTTGAGGATGGCGGCACCAGCGTAGACGAAGGGCGCGACGGTGCGCTCGCGCCGCCGGGTCAGGCGGCCGTCGCCGGCCATGTCGAAGTCGCCGACGCCCGAATACCCCACCGAGCCGACGATGGGGGCGAGCAGCAGCAGCCCGTCCATGCGCTCACCGTCCCAGGCGTGCGCCAGCGCCGGCAGGTTGGCGGAGACGCCCTCGATCCAGATGGAATCGGAGTTGAGATGATAGAAGGGCTTGTCGCCGAGGTGCGGCAGCGCCTTGACGACGCCACCGCCGGTGTCGAGCAGCCGGTCGCGCTCGTCGGAGACGATGACGGAAAGGTCACGCCGCTTGCTGACATGCACTTCGACGAGGTCGGCGAGGTAGTGGACGTTGACAACCGCCGTCTCGACGCCGGCCTCGGCCAGGCGGTCGAACACCCGATCGATCAGGCTGCGGCCGAGCACTTCCACCAGCGGCTTCGGCGTGGTCGCCGTGATCGGGCGCATACGCTTGCCACGGCCGGCGGCGAGCACCATGGCCCGACTCGGGAGGACGGCGGGAGGAAAAGCAGCATCAGTCATCTTGGAACGATCAGGATCTCGGCGGTCGGAAGGGGATCACGGCCGGGCGGCCGGCGGGTCGAGCCGTTCATACCAGAGCTTGACCCCGGCGAGAACCTTGTCGTCCAGCGCTTTTTCGAAGTTGTGGCGGACGCGCGGCAAAAACTGGAGATGCTGCCGTCGTCCGGTGAGCTTTGCATAGCGCACGAAACGGCCGAGGATCTTGGCGTTGCGCTGGGCGCCGAGGACGACGACGGCATCGCGGAAATCAGCCTCATCGAACGGTCCGGCGACCGCGCGCCGACGGTCGCAATAGGCGTCGAGCATCGCCGCCGCGAGATCGTCGGCGATATCGATTCGGGCGTCGGTGGCAAGCGAGGCGAGGTCGTAGGCGGCGGGGCCGCGAAGCGCGTCCTGATAGTCGACAAGGCCGATCGGATCGCCGTCGGCCTGCCAGAGGATGTTGGGCGAGTGATAGTCCTTCAGCACCCAGGCCGAACGGTCATCGTCGAAGCGCGCCAGCAGCCCATCCCACAGGGCAAGCCATTCGACGGCCTCGGCATCGCTGAGCGGACGGCCACCCACGTCGGGCGCGTACCAGCTCGCGAAGAGTTCCACCTCTGTGAGAAGGGCCCGCCGATCGTAGGCGGGCAGCGGAAAGGCGCGGCCATCGTCCGTCGTCGCTGTCTCCGGCCAGGAAACCGCTGCCATGTCGGCGAGTCGTCGGGCGGCGGCAAGATAACGCTCGTAGCTGGCGATGCCGCCCGGTGCGATGCTGTCGGCCCCGAGATCCTCGAGAAGCAGCAGCCGGCGCGGCTCGTCGGCGGCGATCAGACGTGGCGCTCGGAAGCCATGCCGGCGGAGCGTGTCGCCGATGGCGAGGAAGGCGTCGAGGCGGTCGGGGGCATGCACCAGCGCTTCGTAGGAAAGGCCGTCGGCGTGGACCGGCAGCGGGCCAAACGGCGGCCAGTGCATCAGGATGGCGCTGCTGCCCTCTTCGGTCGCCCGCTCGAAGCGGCGGGTCGAGGCGTCACCCTGCACATGGCTACGGGCCGCGCCCGCAAGGCCGGCCCGGTCGAGGAGGTCGCGGACGGCGAATGTCTCGTCGAGCCGCTCGGCCCAATTCCCTCCGCGCGCCTCCAGCGAGAAGCGGCGACCGTAGAAGCCGTCGCCGTCGGATATGACGATGTCGAGCCGCGCAGCCGGCAGTTCGTCGCCCGCCCGGTCTGGCCATTCGATCAGCGAAAGTCCCTCGCCGATGGCCTCTGAAAAGCCGATCTCGATCAGTTCATCCGGGTCGGCGAGACGATAAAGGTCAAAATGATGGACGGGAAAGCGGGCGGTATCGTAGCTCTGCAGCAGCGTGAAGGTGGGGCTCGGCACCTCGAGGTCCGGCTCGTTGGCGAGACGCCGGACGACCGCCCGCGCGAAGGCGCTCTTGCCCATGCCGAGATCGCCGTAGAGGGCGACGACGTCACCGGGGCGAGCGATGGCGGCGATATCATCGGCAAGCCGAAGCGTGCCGGCTTCGTCGGCGACGCTGACGGTGCGGCGAAAGGGCAGGCTCATCGCGGCGCCGCTCACTCGGCCGCTTGGGCGATGCTGGGATTGATCGGCAGTCGGCAGGTAACCCGCGTGCCGACATCGGTCTTGGAGACAATGTCGACGCTGCCCTTGTGCAGCTCGACGAAGCTCTTGACGATGGAAAGACCGAGGCCGGGACCACGCCGACGAGCTCCGTTGGTGCGGCTCTCGAAACGTTCGAACACCAACTGGAGATATTCGTCGGGGATGCCGCGGCCGTGGTCTTCGACCGTGAACGAGATCTCTTCGCCGGTCCGCCGGCAGGAGAGCGACACCATGCCGCCGTCGTTGGAGAAAGCAATGGCATTGGACAGCAGGTTGAACAGCACCTGGCGGATGCGCTTCTCGTCCGCGACGAAGGAGCCGATGTCGTCGGGAACGTCGAGCCGGAGATCGATGTGCGCTTCGGCGACACGGTCGCGCAGGCCGGCCGTCGCCGCCTCGACGGTCAGCGGAATGTCCACTTCGCCGAGGTCGAGTTCGATGATGCCGGCGTCGACGGTGGCCAGATCGAGAATGTCGTTGATGATGGCGAGCAACGCCGTCGACGAATCCATGATGTAGCCGGTGTATTCCCGCTGCTTGATGTTGAGCGGACCGGCGTTGTCGTCGGCGAGCAGTTGCGCGAAGCCGATGATGTTGGTGAGCGGTGACCGCAGCTCGTAGGATACGTGCTGGATGAAGGCGTTCTTCAGCTGGTCGGCTTCCTCAAGCGCCTCGTTCTTCTCGGTCAGTGCCCGCTCGACGTTCACCGAATCGGTGACATTGACGAAAGTGATCAGCGTCGCGCCGTCCGGCAGCGGTACGGTGGTAAAATCGATGACACCGCCGTCGCGGCGGTCGAGCCGACCGGTGAGACGGTTGCGGCTGTCGGCAAGGCCGGCGACGGCCAGGCGCACCTGATCCCAGGCGACGCGGTTGCCGTGGGCGGCCATGCAGTGGCCGACCACCTCATTGATGTGCGGCCGACCGGCCAGCATGTCGTCGGAAAGCTTCCACAGGCTGCCGAAGGCCGGATTGGACAGGCGCAGCCGGCCGTCGGAACCGAACACGGCAACACCCTCCGAGAGGTGGTCGAGCGTCTCGCCCTGCACACGCGTCAGCGCGTTGTAGCGGCTCTTGAGCTCGATCTGTTCGGTGACGTTCTCGTAGACGTAGGTGACGCCGCCTTGCGGATGCGGATTGGCGATGACCCGCAGCGTCTGGCCCGTCGGCAGGTGCCACCAGCTCTCGCGGGCCTCCATCGCCTGATAGGCGGAGAGCTGCTCGTGCTTCCAGCTGCGGAAATCGGCCTGCTCCGGCAACTTGCGGGAAACTCGCAATTGATCGAGGACGGCCGCATCGTCCGGCCCGGTTTCGAGGAAGGCAGTGTCGAGGTCGAACAGCGAGCGATAGGCGGCGTTGTAGAACCTGAGCCGCTTGTCGGCGCCGAAGATGGCGACGGCGGTGGCAAGCTGGTCGAGGGTCCGGGCGTGGCTATCAATGGTCCGGCGCAGTTCTATCTGTGCTTGCTCGAGTTCAGAGACGTCGGTGGCAATGCCGGCACTGCCGGCCGCCGTCTCGACGTCGACCACGTCGAAGACACGACGCGCGCCGCCGACCACCAGCGACAGGCGCTTTTCGAACACCGGCGCCCCCTGCCGGCTATCGGCGATCGCCTTGCGGGCGGCGGTATCGAGGAACTCGGCGCCAACGGCCACGGCCTGCGTCGCGCTTGCCACTTCCACGGCGCGGGCATAGGCGGCATTGACCCAAAGGAGCCGGCCGGCCTTGTCGCGCGTCCAGGCCGGCATCGGCACCTTGTCGATCATGCCCTCGAAGGTCTCGACCAGCGTCCGCTGCCGTTCGAAGCGCTCGGCGAGTTCGGCATATTGCTGTCGCTCGCGCGTCAGATTGCGGAAGCGGATGAAGCAGCGCGAGCCGTTGACCCGGCCGGTCGCCTCGATGTGGACGCCAGTTGTCGTGGTCAGCACGTCGAGGAAGGCTTCGCCCTCTGTGCGCAAGGCGCGGGTACGAGCCTCAAGAAGCTGGGCCGACGCCGGCTCCAGCCACTGGCCAAAGGCGAGAAAGCCGACTTGGCTGCGCGGCACGCCCGAGGCTTCCGGCAATGAGCCCATGACCTTCGGCGCTTCGTCGCGGGCGCCCCAGATGACGGTGCGCTGGTCGTCGGCGTTGAGTGCGGCTTCGGTGCGGTCGGCGGCAAGTTTCAGATCGGCATTCTCGCGCAGCAGACGCTCGCGGTCATCCTCGGCCATGCGGCGCGCCCGGATCAGGGCGGCGGCCGACACCACGGCGATGCAGATCGCCGACACGAAGGCCGACAGCGCGGCCACCTGCAGCGGCTCGAAATAGATCGAACCGTCGGAGCCGAACTTGATGGCCTGGGCGACCGCCGGGCCTGCGACGACCGGCGACAGGACCGTCGACAGCAGGGCGATTTTCCCGATGTGCCCTGCCAACGGCAATCGTGTCCGGCCCAGCCCCGGCATGCACTTGTCCCCTTTAGGTCGCGTCTGTGAAGGGCGTCTCCTCCCTTCGGAAGAGGCTCGCCCCGGACCGGCGCGTGCCCCGCCGCCGTTCCGAATCACCCCAAAATACCGCCTTTCAGGGGGGGCAAAAAGAGTCGAGGGAACCTCTGTTGTGCCATCGGCGGCCGGCCGCTCTGGTTGGCTATGATGTTCACGGAACGTTCGAGGACTTGATGACCCGCGTCAGCGCGGCCGGGGAGTCGACAACTATCGGCAGGGGGTGCCCAGAGGGTTGACCGGACTCGCCTTATCCGCTTTGGCCATCATCCCTTTCTTTATTTTCGGTGTTCGTCAGCAATCTTTCCGGGAAAAATCCGCATCTGTGGAACAGCTGTGGATAAGGCTTTGCCGGCAACAAAACCGACGCGAGCCGGCAACGGATATGGAGAGGCCGCGAAACCGGGTGAGTGGCTTTCGGCGCCAGGCAACTACGTCGGAAAGCGGTCTTTTGAGACCGGCATCCTCCCGCAATGCTCGGGGGCGGCTGAGGTGGGCACAAAAAAACCCGCCCGCGCCCTCGACGGGCACGGGCGGGCGAATGGAGCCGGACGGCGTCAGGATCAGTAGCGGTACATCGCCGACTTGAACGGACCGGTCGACTTGACGCCAATATAGTCGGCCTGCTCCGGCGTCAGTTTGGAGAGCTTGGCGCCGAGCTTGGCGAGATGCAGATGGGCCACCTTCTCGTCGAGATGCTTGGGCAGCACGTGCACCTTCTTCTCGTACTTGTCACCACGGGTCCACAGTTCGATCTGGGCCAGCGTCTGGTTGGAGAAGGAAGCGCTCATCACAAAGCTCGGATGCCCCGTGGCGTTGCCGAGGTTGACGAGCCGGCCTTCGGAGAGAAGGACGATCTTCTTGCCGTCGGGGAACTCGACGAGGTCGACCTGCGGCTTGACGTTCTTCCACTTGAAGTTCCGGAGCGCCGACACCTGGATCTCGTTGTCGAAGTGGCCGATGTTGCAGACGATGGCCATGTTCTTCAGCTGGCGCATGTGGTCGACGGTGACCACATCTTTGTTGCCGGTGCAGGTGACGATGATGTCGGCACGGTGGGCGTCGTCTTCGAGCGTGACGACCTCGAAGCCGTCCATGGCCGCCTGCAGGGCGCAGATC
>JAGSYU010000178.1 GCA_018262575.1 Pseudomonadota bacterium
GATGAACAACGGCGTGAAGACGCTGGAAGCGGCCGACAACGGCCTGACCTCGATCACCAAGACGCTGGAATCGATGCAGTCGACGCTGCGCCAGGCACGTCAGGACAAGTCGTTCGAGACGGCGTCCTATACGCTGGGCAGCATCACCGACGTCAACGCGAAAATAAGCTTTAGCGGTGGCGCTTTCGGAGCCAGCGGCGCCGGCAGCGTCAAGCTGATGACTGACTCAGCTCAGTCGCTGACGACGTCCGGCACGGACTTGGGCGCGAATACGGCGGCCGTGGCGGCGCTCACCGAGACCAAATCCACGGTTACGGGTGGCGTTACGCTAACTGGTGCTGCCTTGACTGGAGCACTGGGCAAGTCAGTAACGATTAAGTATGGCGCCGATACGTTGACGTATACAACGGGGGGCGCCCTTGCCAATAGTCAGGCTGTCGCCGACGAGATGAACGCGAAGATCTCGGCCGACGGGAAACTCAAGGGGAAACTCGCCGTAACGGTGGTCGCCGACGAGCTTGTCGTTACTGCAACGTCGCCCGAAGACAAGCTGCTGACTCTGACGGGCACGGAAGTCTTCGGCGCAACCGGCGTGCAGACCACGACCAACGCACAAGGGTCCGACGGGAAGACCTCTTTCAACATCAATGGTGTTGACGTTACCATTGGCGCGTCTGACTTTGCCGGCATCGCCACCCCGTTTGCGGCCAACCTGACCCAGACCGTCGATGCCCTCAAGGACGCCATCAACATCCAGCTCGGCAATGCCGGTTCCAAATTCAAGGTCAGCAATGTCGGCGACTCGTTGAAGTTCGACGCCGTCAGCACCAGTGCCGGTACGCTGAAGATCACCGGCCAGGGCGCCATCGATTTGTTTGGCGGGACGGCGGCTTCGGTCGGCGTGACGGGAACCGACGACCCGTCGATTCACCTCGCCAAGACGACCGACGACCTTGTCAACGAGATCAACAGCAACTCGTCGCTGTCTTCGAAGATCAAGGCCTCCAACGACAACGGCAAGTTGCGTCTCCAGAACCTGTCGACACAGACGCTGAACATTGACGGCGTCAGCACCTCCGGCCTGATCGACGCGGTGTCGACCCAAGCCGCCTCGATCGGTGGCAACTCGGTTCGTGCCGACCTTGCCGGCCAGTTCAATGAGTTGCGTGACCAGCTCGACAAGATCGCCGACGACGCCTCGTTCAACGGCATTAACATCCTGCGTGGCGACAAGCTGACCATCACCTTCAACGAAACCGGTACCTCGGCGATCGACATAATCGCCAAGGACGGCAAGTCGGTGGACGCCTATAATCTCGGGGTGCCGACGACCGTTCTGGAGCAGGACCTCGATGCCGACACCAGCATCGACGCCATCCTCGGCGATGTGAAGGCGGCGCTCAACTCGGTTCGGTCGCAGGCCTCGACCTTCGGCTCCAACCTTTCCGTGGTGGAAAACCGCCAGAATTTCACCAAGGAGATGATGAACACCCTGCAGGGTGGTGCCAGCAATCTGACGCTGGCCGACATGAACGAGGAAGCCGCCAACATGGTGGCGCTGCAGACCCGCCAGTCGCTGGCGACCTCGTCACTGTCGATGGCCAACCAGGCCGACCAGAACGTGCTGCAGCTTCTCCGCTGACGCGGATACGGAAACGGCAAACGGAAGACGCGAGGGGCGGACCGAAGGGTCTGCCCTTTTTCTTTCGCTGGTTGTTTTTCTGCTTGTTTGTTTCTGCGGTTGTCCCGGATTACGGTGCTGTTAACTCAGTTTGGTTGCGGACGTCTTTGAAGAAACCTGTTGTTAACCGTGCCGGGTGTTTAGTTGTGTTCGGAGAACGGCCCGGACAAACCGGGCACCGGACACCAATTTGCGGCGAAAGCTATCGCCCACAAAGAAGGCCGAGTACGCTTTCTGACGGGATGGAACGACAATACATCAGCGGCTGTCAGGTTCAGCCACAGATGCGGAAGCACCGGGGAGTGTGTGTTCGATGAACGGTTACGGAGCGTCGGCGTACCAGCGGGTTCAGACGACACTGGGTCCGCGCCAACTGGAAGCGCATCTGTTGCTCAAGGCGGCGGCTCAGTTGCAGTCGTTCAAGGACAACTGGTCGTATGACCCGGAAGCCATCGAGCAGGCCCTGACGCTCAATCGCAAGCTCTGGACCATCCTCGGGACCTCGGCCACCGAGGAAAGCAATCCGTTGCCTGCGGCGATCAAAGAGAACATCGGCAATCTCACCGTGTTTATCCTGAAACGGACTCTGGAAATCATGGACGATCCGACGCCCGAGAAATTGTCGGCGCTGATCACCATCAATCGTTCGCTGGCACAGGGGCTGCGCGGGCAGGGCGACGAGGAAGAGACGGTCGGTTGATCGTTGATGCATAAATGGAAAAAGGCGTCCAAAGGGGCGCCTTTTGTCGTTTCAGGGGTGTGCTGGGGCCAATCCAGGGCGCCAGCGGCCGACGCCGAGGATGCTTCAGGAGAACGGCCGAGGATCGCTGTCAGACGAGGGTGCTTGCCGCCGAACTCGTCGATCCGTGCATGGCGCCTGTCCAGGCGTTGATCATCGCGCGAAGGCGAAGACGGCTCTCGTCGGGGATCTGGTCGACGACGTTGCCCGTCGTCTTGTCGACCTGGCGATAGACGATCATGTCGGCGTCTTCATCGACGGTGACCGTGGAGCGCAAGTTCGGGGAATAGGACGCCGACTGGCTTGCACTGCCGCGACTGTCGTTGCTGGCACTGGCCGTCTCACCGGATTTGACGACCGTCGATCCGACCGGCAGGTCGGTGCTCGTCGCCTGTTCCGCCGCCACCGGCGCTCTCGGCACCGGCGCGTTCATGCCCGGGATCACCGGTCTCACGCTGCCGATATCCATGACCTGTGTCCTTTCCTGCGAATCCCTGAGGGTTCGCCTGGAAGGACGCTAACATCGACGGTTGAAGGGGGAGTTTACGGGATAGCTAAAGTTTTAGCGATCAGACGTTTTCCGCTGTTATTTGTTTGGTCGAAATGGGGCGGAGGGCCCGTGGGGTGGTCATCCGGCCGGTCTAGATAAGGGTACGAGTCTTAACAAACGGCGAATGGAGACGGCTCGCCCGTGGGAAAAATTGACAATCCGCAACAACACGTATGCATGAGGCTGCTTGCCGTCTCCGAACCGGCGGGGCAGACCGGCGTCGGCGGATTTCCGATTGCCTAAACACACAAGAAAAAGTCACGACGCGTGGAACGACCTGCACTCGATTCCCTTGTTGGCGCATCAGCTTATCCAATCGGGCCGCCCTTGCTGGCCGCCTCATCGATTGGGTCGATGCCCAAGCCCGATTAACCGGGTGCACACTGAAGCGATGGTAGAAGCAGCGCCATTGCCGACCGCCCCACCGGGCGACGTCCGCCTCAATTCTGGAGCTGGGCACATGCGGGTGAACTTCCCGGACGTGACATACATCCCCGGCCTCGACGGCTTCCGCGCTGTCGCCGTCCTTCTCGTTCTCGTTGCCCATTTCGGCTATGACCAGATCGTGCCGGGCGGTCTCGGGGTGACGATCTTCTTCTTCATTTCCGGCTTCCTGATCACCTGCCTGCTGCTGGCCGAAAGGAACAGGTTCGGGTCGATCTCGATCCGCAACTTCTACATCCGGCGGTTCCTGCGTCTTTTGCCGGAACTCGTGGCGCTGATCGTCGTCTCCGGCTTCTGCCGGGCCCTGCTCGGCCATCCGCTGGGCGTCGGCGAGATACTGGCCGCGCTGACCTACACGACCAACTATTACGTCTTCTGGCTGGAGCATTCCCAGATCGCGTCGTCGCTCGCCTGGCCGCAGCTGTGGTCGCTATCGGTCGAGGAGCACTATTACATCACCTTCCCGGCGATCTTCGCCGTCCTGCTGGTCAGCCCGGCGAGGGTGAAGGCCTTCTTTGCCTCGGTGCTCCTCCTCGGCCTTGCCTATCGCCTCTTCCTGGTGTTCGGCGGATATGTCGATGTTGAGGCGCAGTTCCCCTACACCTACCTTGCTTCGGAGGCGCGGTTCGATTCCATCGCCTACGGGGCGGGCTTTGCCTTTCTCTGTCAGCGGCCTCTGGAGCTGTCGCGGGGGAGGGGGCTTGCCGTCGGTCTCGGCGGTGGCCTTCTCCTCCTCATGACGTTGCTGGTGCGCGGCGATGTCTTCCGCGAGACCATCCGCTATTCGGCGCAGGGCGTGGCGCTGCTGCTGGTCTTCACGGCGATCTATCGCTCCACGGCCTGGGACTGGACCATGTCCGTCCTGGAGTCGCCGCCGGTCCGGCGCCTGGGCGTGTTGTCCTACGGCGCCTATCTCTGGCACTTCGAATATCTGTTCTTGTCGGGTTACGTCTTTGGCGACGAGCCTCCGGCAGGCGGGGGCCGCCTGCTCTTTCTTGCCTGTGGCCTGGTGTTTTCCTTCGGGGTGGCCGAGCTGTCCTACCGCTGCGTCGCCCGGCCGATGCAGTCGCTCAGGCACCGCTTCTCCATGCGCGGCGCTAGCCCCGCCGCGGCGGAGTGACCGGCCGGCACGCAGGATGGCTCAAAGGCTGCGGTTGACGGCGACGCCCCGGGCGCTCATGGCGCGTACGGCTTGCGGATGACCGCCGCGGCCATAGGTGGCTGGCGCCTCGGTTCGGCCGACCTCGGTCGCCACCGTGCGCAGGATATCCTCTGCGACGTCGCGGGCGGTGTCGAGCACGGCGAGGTTGATCTGCACTTCCGAGCGGAACATCTCGTGGCGCTTGAGGAGAGCCGCCGTCTCGACCGGCACGAAGGCCTTGAGTGTCTCGATCTCGTCGCGGGCGGCCAGCATCAGGCGGGTATAAAGGGCCGCCTTCTCTTCCTTGTCCATGGCGAATTCGCCGGCTTGTCGCAGCTTGCCAGCCTTGACCAGCGCCGTCTCCTCGCGGAGCAGCAGCAGGAGGTCTTCCATGGCGTTGCCGAGCTTCTCGACCAGCTTGCCGGCGATTTCCGGGCTCGTCACGAGCTGCGGGCGGTTATCGTGCAATGCGAGGCTCATGCGGCACGCCCTTCCTGTATCTTGATCAGTTCGGCGGCTATGCCGTCAGCAAGGCCGATGCCGCCCTTCTTGACGAAATCCTGCGCGTACTGATCGAGCAGCATGTCGCGCCAGGTTTCGTTGGAGGTGTTCGACGTGCCGGTCAGCGGGTCGACGGAGATGTCCTTGAACATGGCCTTGAAGGCGTCGGCGACGTAAACGGCTTCAAAGTCGGCCGCGACGGCATGCGCCTTTTTCGCGACCGCGTCCCGGTCCATGCCGGCATAGGTCTTTGACGCGAAGGCGGAGGCGGCGGAGGAAAGGCTGTTGGCTTCCATCACATCGTCTCCACGTCGGCCTGCAGCGCACCGGCCGCCTTGATCGCCTGCAGGATGGAAATCAGGTCGCGCGGGCCGAGACCGAGGGCGTTGAGCCCATCGACCAGTTCCTGAAGCGTCACACCCGAGCGGACGACGGCGAGCTGGTGTTCCTTGCCGTCGGCCACCTGGATCTGCGTGCGTGGTGTCACCACGGTCCGACCGTCCGAAAGCGGCGCCGGCTGTGACACCTGCGGGTCTTCGGTGATCATCACCGTGAGGTTGCCCTGGGCGACGGCCACCGTCGACACGCGCACTTCCTGGCCCATGACGATGATGCCGGTCGCCTCGTCGACCACCACCTTGGCCGGCAGGTCCGGTTCGACGATCAGTTGCTCGACGTCGGTCAGGAGGTCGACGATGTTGCCCTTGTATTTCGCCGGCATCGACAGGCGGACCGTCGAGGGATCGGTCGGCTCGGCCACCGGCGAGCCGTAGAGATCGTTGATGGCCAGAGCGATGCGGCGCGAGGTGGTGAAGTCGGGGTTGCGCAGCGACAGGCGGATGGTGGCGAGATCGGTGAGTTTGAACTGCAATTCGCGCTCGATGACGGCGCCGCGATCGCCCCCTGGGCGATGGCATAGACCTCGCCGTCGGCGCCCATCAGCGGCGTCACCAGAAGCTGTCCGCCTTGCAGATTCTTGGCGTCGCCAAGTGCGCTGACGGACACGTCGATGGCCGTGCCCTGGGCGCCGAAGGCCGGCAGCTTGGCGGTGACCATGACGGCGGCCGTGTTGGCTGTGCGCATGGTGGAATCGCGCACGTTGACGCCGAGTCGCTCCAGCATTGCCTGCAGGCTCTGCTTGGTGAAGGGCGAGTTGTTGAGGCTGTCGCCTGTGCCCTGCAGGCCCACGACGAGACCGTAGCCGATGAGCTGGTTCTCGCGAACACCCTCGACGTCGACGATATCCTTGATGCGCGACGCGGCGATCGCAGCCTCGGCGCCCATCAGGATGATCATGAAGGCGCCTAGCGCGCCGAGAATCCTAGTCCGCATTGTCATCATCCCCGTGTTTCCCGACACGGCTTCCCAAGGGAGGTGTCGCAATCGGCATGCCAACCTTCGAGCGACGAGCCTGCATCGCAAGTGCTTGAATCGCATCGATTCCCGGCGGCCTGTTCATATGTTGGTCCGAGGCGCGCGCGTTATGGGCGGCATTTCTTGCCGGGGAGGCAGGGAAGCGGTAACCTTGGCGGGTCGAAACTGCCGGGTCAGCTTCAGGGGACGATCGATGCGCATTCAGGGTCCGAACCGCCTCGGGGGTGTCTCCTCGGGATCATCGACCAAGCGAACCGACGGGTCGGGGTTCTCTCTGCCGTCCGAGACCGAAGGCGGCGCGGCGAAGACCGCCACCTCCACCGCCACCCACGCGCTGACCGGGCTCGACGCGCTGATCGCCCTGCAGGCCGTCGACGCCGACGCGCCACGCAAGAAACGCAAGGCGGTCAAGCGTGGCCGTGACCTGTTGGATCGGCTCGACGAGATCCGCATCGGCCTGTTGTCGGGGCAGATGTCGGGCGAGGCGATTGCCCGCATCCTCAGCCTGCTTGACGAAACGGAACCGACCGGCGACCCGCGCCTTGACGGCCTGATGGAGGACATCGGGCTCAGGGCCGAAGTGGAACTTGCCAAGCTCGGCTACTTCCGAAACTGAGCCCCGCGAGCCGCTCATGCGGGGGAATTCAGCTTAATCGGTTGATATGTATTGAAAAACGCCGCTCCTACAAGGTTTGGTGAT
This sequence comes from Pseudomonadota bacterium, assembly GCA_018262575.1. Classification (GTDB taxonomy): domain Bacteria; phylum Pseudomonadota; class Alphaproteobacteria; order Rhizobiales; family Pleomorphomonadaceae; genus Pleomorphomonas. Next base: position 7,131 of record JAGSYU010000178.1, read on the forward strand.
TTTCTTGCATTTGCCGTTGTAGGGCGAGAGTCAGATAGCTATATTCCGGCCGCCTTCGTGGTGTGTGAGGACCGTCGATGTCGATTGAGCTTGCGGATGACTACCGGCCGTCCGACGACGAGCCGTTCATGAATGATCGCCAGCGCGAATACTTTCGGCGCAAACTGCTTCAGTGGAAAGAGGACATCCTGCGCGAGAGCAAGGAGACCCTCGTCAATCTCCAGAACGAGAACACCAACCTTCCCGACATCGCCGACCGGGCGTCGTCGGAAACCGACCGCTCGATCGAACTTCGGGCACGCGACCGCCAGCGCAAGCTGATCTCCAAGATCGAATCGGCCATCAAGCGGATCGAGGATGGTTCCTACGGCTACTGTGAGGAGACCGGCGAGCCGATTTCGCTGAAGCGCCTCGACGCCCGTCCGATCGCCACCTTGTCGATCGAGGCGCAGGAGCGGCACGAGCGGCGCGAAAAGGTTTATCGCGACGAGTGACGAAGTCCGCCTTCGCGGGACCATGACCAAAGGGGCGTCCTCGGGGCGCCCCTTTTTTCGTCTGTACTCGACAGCGGGGGCTGGAGCGCTACCGTGCGAGCGGGCCAGTCCAACTGACCGGGAGTTGCCTTGGGGCGCGACCTCCCGGATGACTTGGGAAGGGAGGTCGCGCCGCTCGGGAAGGCCGGCCCGGATTTGGGAAGGGGCCGGCGGATCGCCTCGGGCCAGTTGGGGAGCGGCCCTTTGGCGACACGGCTCGCTGGGATGCTTGGGGAGCGCGAGCCGATCTCTGATCTCTGTCTCGAAACCCTGACAGATCAGGAGTTCGAGGTTTTGGCATGGTCGGCCGGCGCCCGTTCGGGCTTGCCGTCGCCTATGGACTTTCCAACCGTGGACGTCCGCGGGGCTCCGGTCAGAACGGCAGGAGGATGTCGAGCACCTGCTGGCCGGTGCGCGGTTGCTGCACATCGGAGATCTGACCGCGGCCACCGTAGGAGATGCGAGCTTCGGCGATCTTGGTGCTCTCGATGGTGTTGTCGGCGGCGATGTCCTCGGGGCGGACGACGCCGGCCACCACCAGTTCGCGGATCTCGTAGTTGACGCGCACCTCCTGCCGGCCCTCGATGACGAGGTTGCCGTTGGGCAGCAACTGGGTCACGACGGCGGCAACGTTGGTCGACAGGCTTTCCGACCGGTCAATCGTGCCGGTGCCCTTGTAGGATGAGGCGCCTTCGGTCGAGGCGAGGTTGCTGGCAGCCATGCCGGCCGGCAGGGCGATGGTGTCGATGGCGGTGCCGAGTGCGCCGCCGACGCCGGTCGAATCGCTGGAGGTGCGCGACCGCTCCGAAGAGTTGTCGAAGGCCGCCTTGTCGGAGATATCCACCTTGACGGTGAGAATGTCGCCGACGTTGCGGGCGCGCTGGTCCTTGAAGAAGGTGCGCGAACCAGACTGCCACAGCGAGTTGGGGCTGTAGGCCACAGGCTGCACGTTGGGCATCGGCATCTGCACCGGCTTGTAACCGGCTTGGGTCGTCGGGTTCTCGATGGCCGACAGCTTGGGTGTACGGCCGACTTCCGACAGGCGGTCCATGGTGCTGCCGCAGGCGGACAGGCCGATGCCGAGGAGGGCGATGGCGAGGGCAGTGGACAAACGCATCTGATGGTCCTCGGTTTGGGCTTAGTTCGCGCTCGCGACGACGGCCGGGCCGGTCGACGCGGTGACTTCGATGGTGCCGGAGCTGGTGACGACGCCCTGGATGGTACGCTTGGACTGTTCGTTCAGCACGGAGACGATATCGCCCTTGGCACCGTCGCCGAGGGCGCGGCCGCGAGCGCTGAGCGTCAGGCCGGGGCGCAAATACTGGAGCGTGACGAGGTCGCCGCGCAGGACGACGCGGGGCGGCTCGATGTCGGCGGTGGCGATCACTTCGCCCGCTCGGAGGGGGCGCTTGGCCGCCATGTTGACAAGCTCGCTGGCGTCGATGGCGGAGGTACCGGGCACGCGCCGCTTGTCGATGCGGGCAATGGTGACATCGGAGGCGTGGATGACATCGCGCCGGTCAACCGGTCGGCTCAACACGGGGACGGCGATCGTCTCGATGGCGCGGCCGGCGAGAGCAAGCGTCCGGTTGCCGCCGCCAATGTCGATCGTGATGGTGGCATTGAAGCGGCCCGATCCGGACTGCAGGAAGAAGTCGGACAGGATGACCGGTGCGGCGGCGGTCGCGGCGGCGACGATCGGGGAAAGGGTTCCGTCGACGATGATATCGACATTGTCGACAGCGACGCCCAACCGGTTGGCGGCGGCTTCGGCGACCATCGCCTTGACGGCGTCGACCTCGACCGAAACGGCGCGGCGGACGACGGTGACGCTTGCGAAGGCGGGCAGGCGGTCGACGGTAAGGCCGGCGGCTGCGGCGGCTTTGACTGCCACGACGGCCGGTAGCGCGCCGGTGACGCCAAGCTCGGGCGCCCGGAACACCGCGCGGTCCGCCCGCTCGCCGGCATCGTTGAACAGGTCGCCGAGCGTGACGATGGCGCCGTCGACTTCGACGCGCTGCCTGAGTTCGGCGGCCGACGCCTGGTGGGTGGCGATGAAGCCGGCCGCGAGGCTGGCGAGCGCGGCGGCGAGGACGATCCGGAAGAGAAGGGCGCGCATCATGGCTGTGCTCACTTGCCGAGGTTGGACGTGGTCTGCGACATCTCGTCGGCAGCCGTGATGATGCGGGAGTTCATCTCATAGGCGCGCTGGGCCGAGATCAGCGACGACAGCTCACTCACCGATTCGACGTTGGACGATTCAAGGTAGGTCTGAAGCAGCGTGCCATAGCCGGCGTCGCCGGGGTTGCCGGTCTGGGCGGCGCCACTCGAGGCGGTCTCGAGGAACAGGTTGTCGCCCGTCGGCTCAAGGCCGTTCTTGTTGACGAAGCGGGCGAGTTCGATCTGGCCGAGCACCGTCGCGGTGGTGGCATTGCCGATCTTGGCTTGCACCTGGCCGGTGTTGGAGATGGTGAGGTCGCTGGCGTTGTTCGGCACGGTGATGGCCGGCTGCACCGTGTAGCCGTCGGCCGTCACCAGGGTGCCGGTGGAGTCGAGCTCGAAGGAACCATCGCGGGTATAGGCGGTGCGGCCGTCGGGCATATTGATCTGGAAGAAGCCCTCGCCGCGGATGGCGAGATCCTTGTCGTTGCCAGTGGATTCGGGGTCGCCCTGCGTCATGTTGCGCGGTGTGGCGACGACGCGGACGCCCGAGCCAAGCTGCACGCCGGCCGGTACCTGGGTGCCGGCGTCCGACGTCGTCGAACCCTGCCGGCGCAGCGTCTGGTAGAGCAGATCCTGGAAATTGGCGCGCTGGCTCTTGTAGCCCGTGGTGCGCATGTTGGCGATGTTGTTGGAGATGACCGAGACGTTGGTCTCTTGGGCCTTCATGCCCGTGGCGGCGATGGTCAGAGCTTTCATGTTCGGTCGCTCCCTTGAGCAAAAGCTGATGAGGCTTCTGTCCTAAATCTTTGTTTTGCAGCATCCGCCTGTCCAAAAGGTCCGCACCTTTTGGGACGGATGCCAGTCAAGCGTTGACGGACCCGAGGCGGTCGATCGCCTTGGCACTGAGGTCGTTCTGCTGCTTGACCATGTTGGAGATGCGTTCATAGGCCCGCTGGACGTCCATCATGGCGGTGAGTTCTTCGACGCTCGAGACGTTGGACTTCTCAAGGGCGCCTTGGCGGACGCGGACGAAAGCCGGGACTTCCGGCGCCGTGCTGGCCGAATAGAGGTTGTCGCCTTCCTTGGAGAGCACCGTGGTGTCGGGGAAGTTGGCGATGCGGAGCCGACCCTTCAGGCCGGCCGTGGTGGAAATCGTACCGTCGTGGGCGATGGCGATATTGGTTTCCTCGGCCCCGAAGGTGACCTCGCCGCCGTCGCTGAGCACCGGCTTGCCGTCGGTGGTCACCAGGCGTCCGGTGCTGTCGATGGCAAACTCGCCGGCGCGAGTGTAGCGCTCGCCAGCCGGCGTTCCGACGACGAAGAAGCCGGTCTCGCCCTCGATCGCCACGTCGAGATCATTGCCGGTCATCTCGACCGAGCCGGCCGAGAAATCGTGCACGGTGGAGAGTTCGCGGACGAAGCGATTGTCGCGGTCGCGCCGGGGGAACAGCGTCGCCGATGCCTTCGGCATGGTCGTTTCCTCGAAGTCGAGCGAAACGCGCTTGAAGCCGGCGGTGTTCATATTGGCTACGTTGTTGGCGATGACGTCCAGCTTGCGCCGAAGCGCAACCTGACCTGACAGCGCCACCAGAGTCGCATTCTGCATGGCAAAGTGTTCCCAAGTCCTAATCGGATCGCGTCACGCTCCCCAGCGTCGCTATCCGAAACAGGTATCGCAGGGATCGTGCCAAACTGATAAATGTTATAAAACAATTGGTTATACAAAATCGCCCGCCCGTTGCACCTGGTGTTTCTTGCCGGTCGGCAAGCCGGGGCGGCAACATTTGCCGGGGCGTTAACCAATTATCAACCAATCGTTAACTATCCTGACCGCCAGTGAAAGGGCTGTGGGCTCCGGCAAAGAATCGTTGTTGCTGAAGAGGGGCCGACCCATAGCTTTCCGGTGGAGGCGATTGGCTTCCCCCGATCCCGGAGCAGGCGCCACAGGCCATGGCCAAGACCCCGAAACCAGACGGCGAAGCGGAAGGCGGCGAGTCCGGCGGCTCCTCCTCGAAGAAGAAGCTGATCCTGATCGTCGGTGCGGCGGTGGCGGTGCTGCTGGTCGGTGGCGGCGCGGCGTTCTTCCTGATGGGGGGGACACCGGCGACGCCAGCCGTCAGCGATGTCGCGGCGGTGGAGGCGGCGTCTCAGCCGCACGCTTACTACTACGACTTGCCGATGATGATCCTCAATCTGTCCACCGCCGACGAGCGGCCGACCTTCGTCAAGATGGAGATCGCGCTTGAGGTCAGCGACAGCAACATGCTCGAGGTGATCAAGCCCAACCTGCCGCGCGTGCTCGATGCCTTCCAGACCTACATGCGCGAGCTCAGGGCGTCCGACCTGCAGGGCTCGGCCGGCCTGTTCCGCCTGAAGGAAGAGTTGCAGCGGCGTGTCAACATCGCGGTCTACCCCGCCCGCGTCGACGACGTCCTCTTCAAGAACGTCATCGTGCAATAAGGATGTCGAGCATGGCTGGCGATGACGACGATCTTTCGGCGGACTGGGGCGCGGCACTGGCCGAGCAGCGGGCCGACAGCGGCGAAGAGATGGACGATCTCGCCGCCGAGTGGGGCGCCGCGCTCGAGGAGCAGGGCGTCGAGAACGCCGATGCCGTAGCTGCCCAGTGGGCGGCGATGATCGACGACAACGACGCCGATCTCGACGCTTCGAGCCGCGGTGCCGATCGCGTGCTCAACCAGGAGGAAATCGACAACCTCCTCGGCTTCAATGTCGAGGACCACGTCTCGACCGAGCAGAGCGGCATCCGTTCGCTGGTCAACTCGGCGCTCGTGTCCTACGAGCG
>JAGSYU010000058.1 GCA_018262575.1 Pseudomonadota bacterium
GGCGAAGGCCACCGTCTTGCTGTCGAGCGCGCGGACAAACCCTGCGGGGCCGCCGCGTGGCGATGCGTCGAGGCCGGCGCTGCTGCCCGTCGCCAGGCAGAAGAACGTCGCCTTCTGCAGATAGTCGATGTGAAACGACAGAAGCTCCGGCATCACTGCCTTCTGGATATGGTCCGAAGGCGGCGCGTAGAGCCGGTCAAGATCAGCGTCAACAAGGCGGGGACTATCTGTGCTCATCGGTTTTCTCCAGATGATGAGCGATAGCCGTTTTTGCACGGCCGCGCTAAGCTATCGACGCCAAACAGTTGCGAGTAGCCGCCATGACTGAGGAAAGGTTCGCCCTGGCCGCGGGCGACACGCGCGCCCCCGTCATCGTCGCACTCTACGAGGCGCAAGCCGAGCATCGCGAGTTGGGGATGCACAGCCATGCGCGCGGTCAGCTCTCAGGCCTGCGCCGGGGACTGCTCACCATGGGTACGGACGTCGGCGCCTGGATCGTGCCGGCCGACCATGCGGTCTGGCTTCCTCCCCACCAGCTCCATTACGGGTGGACGCATGGCGCCGTCGAAGGGTGGAGCTGCTACGTGGCTGAACCAGCCTGCGTGAGCCTGCCGGAGCGCCCTTGCACTATCAGGGCCTCGGGCCTGCTGCGCGAGGCGGTCATTCGCGCATCCGACTGGCAGGGCCAGACCCTTGATGAGCACCAGTGGCATATCGCCATGGTGATTCTGGACGAACTGCGCGCCGCTCCCGTCGAACCCTTTGGCCTGCCGATACCACGCGATCCCCGCCTTGTCCTGATCGCCCGCGCCTTGCTCGACGATCCAAGCGACCGGCGCGGTGTGGACGAATGGGCCGCGTGGGCCGGTATCTCTGAACGGACATTGAGCCGCCGCTTCGTCTTGGAAACGGGGTTCACCTACACGGCTTGGCGCCAGCGGGCGAGATTGATGCGGGCGCTTGAGTTGCTTGCCGAAGGGGAAGCGGTGACCACCGTGGCGCTGGATCTTGGCTACGATAGCGTCAGCGCCTTCATTGCGCTCTTCAAGCGGACGTTGGGCGTCACACCGTCGGCCTATTTCAAGCGCGCCTGACTCAGATCCCTCCCAGAGAAAGGTGGTCGGCGCGGCCTCTATCATCCCCCGAGCCCCGACCGCATCAACAGCCGCCTGACGGGGCCGAGCTCGCGGGCCAGCGTCAGGCCGGCTGCGCGGGCAAACTGAACCGGCAGGAAGCCCGACAGCAATGAGCGGTTGAGAAGATCGACGCCGGTCACCCGCCCCGTCACGTCGAAGCGGCGCGCCTCGCCGTAGCGCCCGGCGGCCGCCGTACCGTCGAAGGCTTGTCCGGCCGGCGGATGCGCCAGGACCCGAACGATCTCTTCAAGCGTCTCGACATCGCGCAGCGTCAGGTTGAAACCCTGCGCGCCGATCGGCGGTATGCCATGCGCCGCTTCCCCCAGCAGGGCAACCCGGCCGGAGGCCAGATGCCGTGCCCGAAAGCCGGAGATCGGCCAGCGCTGGCGGGGGCTATCGATGGTGACCACTCCGAAGGCCGAACCCGACCGTCGCTCGATCTCCAGGGCGAGCGCGGCATCATTCAACTCGCTCACGCGCTCGATCACGTCGGGTCGGTCCATCCACACCAGCGACGAGCGCCCTGGACCATGAGGAACCAGGGTGAAAGGGCCGGCCTCGGTATGGAATTCGGTGGAGGTATCATGATGCGGCTCGGCGTGCTTGAGCGCCAGCACCAGCGCCTCCTGCGGATAGCTCCAGGATTTCACCTCGATGCCAGCCGCTTGGCGCACACCGGACTTGCGGCCATCCGCCGCGATCACCAGGGCGGCCGTGATAGCCTCCCCGGAGGACAGCCGCAGCAGGTCGGCGCCCCTTCGGTGGTCGAGCGCCTGGAACAGCGCCTCGAAGCGGACGATGCTGGTGCCGCGGCCAGCCACCGCGTCCGATAGCGCGGCGACCAGCGGACCGTTGGCAACATTGTAGCCGAACAGCTCGCGACCGATTTCCCGCGCGTCGAAGGCGACATCGGGCGCCCGGAACAAGCGATCGGAGGCATCGATCAGGCGCATCCGCCGGAGCGGAGCGGCGACGGCGCGGAGTCCCTCCCAGATGCCATGCCGCTCAAGGAAGTCGATGGAACCGCCCAGAAGCGCCGTGGTCCGCCAGTCGTCAACCCCTGGTCGCGGCGCGATCAGCGCCACGCGCACTCCGGCGTCGGCGAGCGCGACGGCCGCCGCAAGACCCGCCGGCCCTCCCCCGACCACGGCCACGTCGAAATGCTGCGGTGCCTCGCTCATGCGCGCCTCCAAAGACAGGTGCCCTATGTGGCCACACCGAATGTCTTTGACAAGGTCGTTTCACCGAGGCCGCACCGCCCTTCAAACAGCGCCGCATGGCGGCGGAACAGCACCGTCATGCGGTCGACCACCGCTCGGATCTCCGGCCGGTGACGGTCCTCGTTGTTCATGACCAACCAGCTCCGGTGCCGGAGTTCGGTGAGTTCGCTGCCGATCCGGCGGAGGTCCACGTCAGCGTCGCCGACAAAGCACGGCAGGACACCAACACCAGCGCCCGACAGGATCGAATGACGAAGCCCTTCCGCCCGGCTGACGGTGGCGATCAGGTTGTTCGGCCAGATATCATGCGGATAGCGCAGGTAGCAGGAGACAGCCGCCTCCTCCGACACGGCGATCCAACGGTCGACATGAGCGGGCGGCATGTCGAGCGCCGCGTAGACGGCATAGGCCACCTCCGGCAGGCGAACGGCGGCGAGGTTGCTTTCCTCTGGCTCGAAGGCGCGGATGCCGATGTCGGCGCTGCGGTGGGCGAGCGAGGCCCGCTCTTCGCCGATGCTGATGTCGATGCCGTGCCGATCACCCGGCCGGACGAGCTCGCCGAGATTGCGGGCAAGGAAGCGGGCGCACCAACTGCCGGCACAGACGCGTACGCGCACGGCGCCGCAGAGCCCGTCATTCCAGATTTCCATCTCGCGGCCCGCCACCTCCATGCCGGCAAGATGATCGAGCAGCGCCTGCCCGCCGCCGGTCAGCGAATAGCCGGCCTGGCTGCGCACGAACAATCCGCACTCCATCTGCCGCTCCAGCTCGAGCATCCGCCGGCCAATGGTGGCGCTCGAAAGCCCGATGCGATCAGCCGCTGCGCTGAGGCTGCCGCTACGGGCGACGGCCAGGAAGATTTGGTAGGAATCCCAGGGAACGTTTTTCATTTCTGCACGCCAAGTTGCAATCCTGCAGGATTGAACCGATTCATCGGTCGCTCTATCTAGATGGTGAAACAAGGGAGAAAGGCCATGACCCCCGAGCAATATATCCATCTATTCATGCAACCCAAACCGAAGAAAAGGTCATTTCCAGACCAGAGTCAATATGACTATGAAATGGAGCCGATGGACCCCGGCTGGAAACCGAGCATCGTCAAGCGAACGGTCCGCTATATCCTCGGTCTTGTGCGCTAGGACGCTTCATCCTCTCGCGAAAACGCTGCCAATGCCACTCCGGCCGCCTCGCCGCCGGGTGTTCTGTCACGACCAATGCAAAAGGCGCCGGCCTCGGCCGACGCCTTTTCTTGTCGCGCTGCGCCGGCTCAGCGTGAGTTGCGGATCACCTGCACGTCGAGATCGCGGATCTTTTTCCTGAGCGTATTGCGGTTGACGCCGAGGAGTTCGGCCGCCTTGATCTGGTTGCCGCGCGTTGCCGCCAGCGCCGCGCCGATCAACGGATATTCCACTTCCTTGAGGATGCGGTGATACAGGCCCGGCGGCGGCAGATTGTCGCCGAACTCGGCGAAATACTTGGCAAGGAAGCGCTCCACCGACTCCGACAGATCCTCGTCGGCCGGCGTCTCCTCCTCCAGCAGCGTCACCATCGGCGTCGCCAGTTCGGCTTCGATCAGGTTCGCCGTGATGGTGTCTTGCGGATAGAGCGCGGAGAGACGGCGGACCAGATTCTCGAGCTCGCGGATATTGCCCGGCCAGCGGTAGCGCTTGAGCCGCTCCACCGCCGCCGGCTCGATCTGCTTGGACGGCAAGCCTTCCTTATCGGCGACAGTAAAGAAGTGCCGCACGAGATCGGGGATGTCCTCGACGCGCTCCCTGAGCGGCGGCAAGCGGATCGGCACCACGTTGAGGCGGAAGAACAGGTCCTCACGGAACAGACCCTGGTTGATCAGCAGCCGCAGGTCCTTGTTGGTGGCCGCGACAATGCGCACGTCGGTCTTGATCGGCGTACGGCCGCCGACGGTGGTGTATTCGCCCTGCTGCAACACGCGCAGAAGACGCGTCTGGGCGTCCATCGGCATGTCGCCGATCTCATCGAGGAACAGGGTCCCGCCCTCGGCCTGCTCGAACCGACCGGCCGAGCGCGCCTGCGCGCCGGTGAAGGCGCCCTTCTCATGGCCGAACAGCTCGCTCTCGATCAGATCGCGGGGAATGGCCGCCATGTTGATCGGCACGAAGGGGCCGGCGCGGCGTTTGCCATAGTCGTGCAGCGCCCGTGCCACCAGCTCCTTGCCGGTGCCGCTCTCGCCGGTGATCATCACCGTCAGGTCGGTCTGCATCAAGCGGGCAAGAACGCGGTAGATCTCTTGCATGGCCGGCGAGCGGCCAACCAGCGGCATGTTCTCCGACCCATCATCGCCAACCTCGAGCCGCTGCTTGCCCTTGGGCTCGGCAAGCGCCCGGCCGACGATCGAGATCAGTTCCTTGAGATCGAAAGGTTTGGGCAGATACTCATAGGCGCCCTTCTCGGAGGCGCGGATGGCCGTCATGAAGGTGTTCTGCGCGCTCATCACTACCACTGGTAGATCTGGGCGCACCTTCTTGATGCGCGGCAGAAGATCGAAGGCGTTCTCGTCGGGCATCACCACGTCGGTGATGACGAGGTCGCCGTCGCCCTGGCTCACCCAGCGCCACAGCGTCGCCGCGTTGGAGGTGAGACGCACTTCATAGCCCGCCCGCGACAGGGCCTGGTTCAGCACCGTGCGGATTGCGGAATCGTCGTCGGCGACGAGTATGCTGCCGGTAGGCATCGGAAAAGACCCTTTCAGTCCGCGATCTTGTCGACGTAGGCGGGAAGGAGGAGACGGAAGGTGGTACGGCGCGGCTGGCTTTCGCATTCGATGACGCCGCCGTGGTCGCCGACAATCTTGGCGACCAGGGCGAGGCCGAGGCCGCTGCCGTTGGTCTTGGTGGTGACGAAGGGATCGAACATATGGGTCTGGATCTCGTCGGGCACGCCCGGGCCGTTGTCGCGCACGCAGAATTCGAGCGGCAGGCTGACGCGTTCGCGGGTGCCGGGCACCGAGAGCCGCACACCCGGACGGAAGGCCGTCGTCAGCGCTATCTCGGCATCCGGCGTATCGGTCAACGCCTCGGCAGCATTCTTCACCAGGTTGAGGAACACCTGCACCAGCTGATCGCGGTTGGCATAGACCGGCGGCAGCGACGGGTCATACTCTTCGGTGATACGGATGTCGCGACCAAAGCCGGTCAGCGCCAGGCGTTTCACGTGCTCCAGTACGGCATGGATATTGACCGGCTCGCGCTCGATCGGCCGCTCGTCGGAGAACACCTCCATGCGATCGACCAGCTTGACGATGCGATCGGCCTCGTCGGTGATCAGCCGGGTCAGAGCCCGGTCCTCGTCATCGGCAGATTGTTCCAACAGCTGCGCGGCACCGCGAATGCCACTGAGCGGATTCTTGATCTCGTGCGCCAGCATGGCGGCAAGCCCGGTAACCGAGCGGGCGGCGCCGCGATGGGTGAGCTGCTTGTCCATCTTGTCGGCCATGGTGCGCTCCTGGAGCATGATCACCACATGACCGGGACGGTCGGAAGCCGGCGCCGCATAGATGTCGACGACGCGTTCGCCGCCATTGCGCGGCGTGCCGACGTCGACGCGGTATTCGTTGACCGAGGCGCCGCGCTCGCGCACCTGTTCGACCAGTTGCAGCAGCGGGCTGCCAAAGGGCACGAAGTGCCTGAGCGAGTGCCGGCCGAGCACGGCGGCGCTCGACTGGAAGAAATTCTGTGCCGCGTCGTTGGCCGAACAGACCCGCCCCTCCTGGTCGACCATGATCACCGGATGCGGCAAGGCGTTTAGGATCGACACTTCGAAATCCCGCTCCGCCGGAGCTTCAGCTCCCGGTACGGATGATGACGTCGTCATGCGGCAACCCTCTCGAAACTTGCATCACCGCCCACGAACCATTCGTCGGCGGCGTCCATCACCACCTCCGGCGTCTCCGCCGTCAGTGCCCGCCGACGGATCTCGGCCGCCGCCGCATCGCCGCGCGGCACCGCCTCGAAAGTCCAGCCGACGTGTTTGCGGGCCATGCGAAGACCCAGCCCCTCGCCATAGTAGGCGAGCATGTGGGCGTATTGCGCCTTGAGCGAAGCCAGAATCTCGTCCCGATCCGGCGCCTCGGCCTCGCCGCCAGCGGCGAGCGCGGCGGCGATCCGGCCCGGCAGCCAGGGGCGCCCATAGGCGCCGCGGCCGATCATCACCGCGTCGGCGCCCGACCGGCGAAGCGCCTCACGCGCAGACGCGGCATCGACAACGTCGCCGTTGACGACCAGCGGAATGGACACGGCCTCACGCACCGCCCTCACCTTCGACCAGTCGGCCTTGCCCTTGTACAATTGATTGCGCGTGCGGGCATGCACGGTGACCATGGCAACCCCGGCGGCCTCGGCCCGTCGGGCCAGCTCCGGCGCGTTGATCGACCCGTCATCCCAGCCAAGCCGCATCTTCAGCGTCACCGGCACCTTGACGGCGCCGACCACCGCCTCGATCAGCGTCAGAGCGTGGTCAAGGTCGCGCATCAGCGCCGAGCCGGAATAACCCGACACCACCTTCTTGGCCGGGCACCCCATATTGATGTCGATGATGTCGGCGCCACCGGCTTCCGCCGCCCGGGCGCCTTCGCCCATCCAGCGCGCCTCGCGGCCGGCAAGCTGGACGACGTGCAGCCCCTCGTCATCGGCCTCGGCGCGCGCCGTCGTCTCCGGGTGCCCTTCAAGCAGCGTTTCCGAAGCGACCATTTCCGACACGGTGAGACCGGCGCCATAGCGGCGCGCCAGCCGGCGGAACGGCAGATCGGTGATGCCGGCCATCGGCGCCAGGAACACCGACGACGGCACAATCACGCCGCCGACACAGAGTTCCGTCGCCGCCGCTGTCGTCACTTCGCGATCCGGCCTCGAAACCGCCATGCTTACACCTTGTGCAGAACCATCATTGCATACAATTTACGCAATTGATAACCGTTTGGAAGAAACGACGCAAGCGTCTTGCGGGGCCTCCGGCCGATAACGTAACGAGAATGCACATTTTTGCCGCGACCGCCATCCGGTCGCCAAGCGGAGCCCAACGAACGTCAATGCCCCCCAGCATGACCTCCCCTGCCCGGCCTTCGGCCCGGCCCACCGTCGCGGTGATTCTGGTCGCCGCCGGACGCGGTGCCCGTGCCGCCAGCGCCGACGCGCCGCCCAAACAGTACCGGCAGCTCCATGGGCAACCGGTGATCGCCCGGACGATCTCCGCCTTCCTTGATCATCCCGGCGTCGACCGGGTGCTCGTGGTCATCCACCCCGATGACCGCGACCTCTATGCCGGCGCCGTCGCCGGGCTCGGCGATCCGCGCCTTTCACCGCCGGTTGCCGGCGGCGTCGACCGTCAGGCGAGCTGCCTGGCCGGCCTCGCGGCGCTCGCCGTCGACGCGCCCGACCTCGTGCTGATCCATGACGCCGTCCGGCCGTTCATCCGCCGCGACGCCATCGACCGGGTGATCGGGGCGCTCGGCCGCGAAGTGGCCGTGCTGTGCGGCATGTCGGTGATCGACACGGTGAAGCGGGCCGACGCCGCGGGCTACGTCGGCGAAACCGTGCCGCGCGAGGGGCTGTGGCGGGCCGCGACGCCGCAAGGCTTTCGCTATGCCGAGATCGTCGCCGCTCACCGGGCGCTCGCCGCGCGCGGCGTCACCGGCGTCACCGACGACGCGGCCGTCGCTGAAATGGCCGGCCACCGTGTGCTGCTCGTCGATGGCGGCGCCGACAACGTCAAGCTGACCACCGTGGAGGATTTCGAAATGGCCGAACAGCGCCTCACCGCCGAGGCCTTCCTGGCCTGCCCCGACGTGCGCGTCGGCACGGGCTACGACGTCCACGTGCTGGAGCCCGGCAACGGGGTGACGCTCTCAGGCGTGTTCATCCCGCACGATCAGCGCCTCAAGGGGCATTCGGATGCCGATGTCGCCCTGCACGCACTGACCGACGCCATCCTCGGCGCCCTCGGCGATGGCGACATCGGCAAGCACTTTCCGCCGTCCGACGACCGCTGGCGCGGCGCAGCGTCCACACTGTTCCTGAAGGACGCCGTCCGCCGCGTCGCCGAGCGCGGCGGCATTCTCGCCCATTGCGATGTCACCATTATCGCCGAGGCGCCCAAGGTGGGACCGCACCGCGAGGCTATGCGGGCGGCGATCGCCAAGGCCTGCGGCATCACCATCGACCGGGTGGGCGTCAAGGCCACCACCAACGAAGGGCTTGGCTTCGCCGGTCGCCGCGAGGGCATCGCCGCCATCGCCGCCGCCACGGTGCGACTGCCGCTCGGCAACGGGTGACAGGCGTGGGATCGCCGCCACCTTTCCCCCTGGGGTTCCTCGTGGATGGCAAATAGCGACCTATATGTAGTCGGTGTTCGTGCAAGCAAAGCGCGCCTGCCGAAGAGGAGATCGCCATGACCGACCTTTCGCCGCTCCATCCTCGTGCCCAGGGACTGCTCGACAAGGCTCGTTCCAAGGGCGTGAGGATCGCCACCGCCGAAAGCTGCACGGGCGGCCTGGTTGCCGGCCTGCTCACCGAAATCGCCGGTTCGTCGGACGTCGTCGAGCGTGGCTTCGTCACCTATTCCAATGAAGCCAAGGTGGAGGTGCTCGGCGTACCGGAGGCGACGCTGATCGCCCATGGCGCCGTTTCGGAAGCCACCGCCCGCGCCATGGCCGAGGGAGCACTCGCCCGCTCACGCGCCACCTTCGCCATCGCGATCACCGGTGTCGCCGGCCCGGGCGGCGGCACGACGGACAAGCCGGTCGGCCTGGTGCATTTCGCCTGCGCCGCCACTGGCCGCCCTACGATCCACGCCGAGCGACGCTTCGGCGCCATCGATCGCTCCGGCGTCCGCTACGCGGCAGTGGTTCAGGCGCTCTACATGCTGGACGAGGCGATCACCGACTGGAGCCTCACCGCCTGACCCTGGCCGTTCCCTTCGCCGTGCGCCTTCACAAAATCGATGAACGCCCTGAGTGGAGCCGGTACCAGGCGACGGCCGGGATAATAGAGAAATGGACCGGAAAAGCTCAGCCACCACGGCTCCAGCACCGGCTCGAGCGCGCCGCTTGAAAAATGCGGCCGCAGCCATGCTTCGAACAGCCCCATGATGCCGACGCCGCCGATCGCCGCGGCGACGAGGAGGTCCGCAGCACCGGCAGTGCCGACCACGAGCTGCCCGACAGGATCGACGCTGAAAGCCTCGCCATCCCGTTCGAATTCCCAGGGCGCGATGGCGCCGCTGGCAAAGCGGCCGCGGATGCAGCTGTGGCCAAGAAGATCGCGCGGATGGTCGGGCCGGCCGCGTCGGTCGAGATAGGAGGGCGCGGCGCCGAGCGCATAGCGCTGCCGCCTCGGGCCGATCGGCACGGCAATCATGTCCTGTTCGAGGCGCTCGTCATAGCGGATACCGGCGTCACAGCCGGACGCCACCAGATCGACGAACGTATCCTCGGCGATGATTTCGAGCTGGATGTCGGGATAGGCGGCAAGGAACGGCGGCACGATATCCGGCAGCACCAGCCGCGCCACACTGACCGGCACGTTGAGCTTGAGCCGCCCGGCAATCCGCTCGCGGTAGCCGTTGACGACATCGAGCGCCAGGTCCACCTCGGCGATGGCCGGGGTCAGCCGATCGGCAAGATCCCGGCCGACCGCCGTCAGCTCGACGCTGCGCGTCGTCCGGTGGAACAGTCGTACGCCGAGCTGTGCCTCGAGCCGCCGCACCGCTTCGCTGAGACGCGAGGCGCTATCGCCTGTCGATCGGGCGGCGTCACGAAAGCCGCC
The DNA here is from genome assembly GCA_018262575.1 of Pseudomonadota bacterium. Taxonomy (GTDB): domain Bacteria; phylum Pseudomonadota; class Alphaproteobacteria; order Rhizobiales; family Pleomorphomonadaceae; genus Pleomorphomonas. The sequence goes on from JAGSYU010000058.1 coordinate 10,153, forward strand.
GGCTTTCGCCACCGCGAGAAAGGCCGAGAGGTCGCCAAAATCCACGCCCATTGTTCGAAAATCCGTACAGCTTGTACCGACTCTAGCCTGTTCCCCGCACAACAGCCAGCGCCTATCTCTGGTCTCTATCAGCGCAGGAGACAGCCCATGTCCTCGATCGATAAATCCGGAACCTATCGCCTCGGCGACCGCAGCGTGAAGCGGCTCGGCTATGGCGCCATGCAGCTCGCCGGCCCCGGCGTCTTCGGCCCACCGAAAGACCGGGCGCAGGCGGTCGCCGTGCTGCGCGCCGCCGTGGCCGCTGGTGTCGACCACATCGACACCAGCAACTTCTACGGTCCACACGTCACCAACGAGATCATCCGCGAAGCGCTCCACCCCTACCCGGCGAGCCTGACCATCGTCACCAAGGTCGGAGGCAAGCGCGGCTCAGATGGCTCGTGGCTGAAGGCCGACGCGCCCGACGAGCTGCGCTCCGCCGTCCACGACAATCTTCGCAATATCGGCCTCGACGCGCTCGACGTCGTCAACATGCGCTTCATGTTCGATCCGCACCGCCCGGCCGAGGGACCGGTCGAACCGCAGATCGAGGCACTGGCCGAGCTGCAGCAGCAGGGCCTCATCCGCCATATCGGCGTCAGCCACGTGACATCGGCGCAGATCAAGGCAGCCCGGCGCATCACCGACGTCGTCTGCGTCCAGAACCACTACAATCTGGTCCATCGCGACGACGACGCCCTGATCGACGAGCTCGCCGCCGAGGGCATCGCCTATGTGCCCTATTTCCCGCTGGGCGGCTTCTCACCCTTGCAGTCGGACACGCTCAACGCGCTGGCCGGCCAGCTCGGCGTCACGCCGATGCAACTGGCGCTCGCCTGGCTGTTGAGGCGTTCTCCCAACATCCTGCTGATCCCCGGCACGTCGTCGCTCCACCACCTTGAGGAGAACCTCGCGGCAGCGACCATCGAACTCGACGCGGCGACGCTGGCAGCGCTCGATGCCATCGGGAGGGCGTAAAGCGAACTGGCGGGACTGCGGCGTTTGCCGCGGTCTCACCGCCTGAACTGGCGATAGAGCCAGATCAGGGCGATGGCGCCAACGGTGCCGCCGACGAGGTTGCCGAGCCAGCCATTGGGGAAGAAGCCGAAATGGCGGACCACCCAGGCAAAGACCATGGCACCGACGACACCGAGGAGCAGGTTGGTGAGGAGGCCGTGGTTGGATCGGGTGAAGCGCTCGGCCAGCCAGCCGGCCAGCAGCCCAATGATGATGGTCCCGATGATGCCGACGCCTGCCATTTTGATCCTCCATGATCGATCATGGGCACCAATGTAGTGGTCGCCGACGTCGGGCGGTAGAGCCCTTCGGAAAGACGCGCCGGATCAGGCGCCGCCGACACCATAGAGAGCGTCGGCACGCTGCTCGAAGGCTTCGGAGAATTTGCGAAAGGCCCGATCGAACATCGACCCCATGAGGGCGCCGAGCATCCGGCTTCGGAACTCGTAGGAGATCCAGAAGTGGATGTCGGAGCCGCCGCCCTCACGCGGGGTGAAGCTCCAGCGGTTGTCGAGAAAACGGAAGGGGCCGTCGATATACTCGACCTTGATGGCCAGCGTCGACCGATCCAGCGTCACCATCGAGGTGAAGGTCTCCCGCACCGGCCCATAGCCGGCGGTGAGGTCGGCGATCAGCACCTCACGACCCTCGTCGCCGTCGCGTCGTTGCCGGACGATCAAACGCTCGCAGAGCGGCACAAATTCGGGGTATTTCTCAACGTCCGCTACCAGATCGTACATCCGTTCCGGGCTGTGGTTGACGTGGCGCACGGTCTCAAAAGTCGGCATAGTCCGGTAGCGTCCTGTGGTGCGGCATGAAGCAAGGGCGGGCACGAAGGCCAGCCCTACGCTTTTTCAGACTTCGCGCCGAAAGGCAATCCTGCCCACGCCTTAGCCCCGCGCCTCGGCGAGCTTCTTGGCGCGATTGGCCCGCAGCTTTTCGAAGTCCTCGCCGGCATGGTGCGATGAGCGGGTCAGCGGGCTCGACGACACCATCTGGAAGCCCTTGGTGTAGGCGATGGTCTCGAAAGACTTGAACTCGTCCGGCGGCACGAAGCGGACGATGGGATGGTGCTTGGAGGTCGGCTGCAGATACTGGCCGATGGTCAGAAAATCGACGTCGGCCGACCGCAGGTCGTCCATCAGTTGCAGCACCTCGTTCCGTTCCTCGCCGAGGCCGACCATGATGCCGGACTTGGTGAAGATGGTCGGGTCGAGTTCCTTCACCTGCTGCAACAGGCGGATGGAGTGGAAATAGCGGGCGCCGGGCCGGACCGTGAGATAGTTGGACGGCACCGTCTCGAGATTGTGGTTGAAGACGTCGGGTCGGGCCGCCACCACCACGTCCAGGGCGCCATCCTTGCGCAGGAAGTCCGGCGTCAACACCTCGATGGTGGTCGACGGCGAGCGGGCTCGGATGGCGCGGATCACCTGAGCGAAATGCTCGGCACCGCCGTCCTTGAGGTCGTCGCGGTCGACCGAGGTGATGACGACGTGACGGAGGCCGAGCTTCTCGACGGCCAGCGCCACGTTGTCCGGCTCGTTGGGGTCGAGCGGTGCCGGCAGGCCGGTCTTGACGTTGCAGAAGGCGCAGGCGCGCGTGCAGGTATCGCCCATGATCATCATGGTGGCGTGCTTCTTCGACCAGCATTCGCCGATGTTGGGGCAGCCCGCCTCCTCGCACACCGTGAACAGGCCATTCTCCTTCACGATGCCTTGCGTTTCCTTGTAGACTGGCGACCCCGGCGCCTTGACGCGGATCCACTCCGGCTTGCGCTGGATCGGATTGTCCGGACGATTGGCTTTCTCGGGATGCCGCGCCTTCGGCGCGCTCTTTACGGTATCGAGAATGGTGACCATCGTCCGTCGCTTTCCTGCCGTCTGGCCGGCCCCAAGCCGGTCTTCTGTAACTATCTTCCTAGCAAAACTACTGAGACACGACCACGCCGGTCCCGTCGCATCTGGCCTGCACCGCGGACATACAGCCTTGTCTAGAAACCGCCACCGGTCTTGAACCCGCCACCGCCCGAACCACCGCCGGTACCGAAGCCGCCGCCACCACCCCACGACCCGCCACCGCCCCACGATCCGCCGCCGAAGTCGTCGCGGCGGCGGGATTCGCCGCGGCGATAGCCATCACGGAACGCCCCTTCCAATACAGCGGCCGTGATCGCGCCGGAAATGATGCCACCGATCAGGTTGCCAATCGTGTCGCCGTTGGAGAAACTGCCGTTGGGCCGGTCGTAGCCCTTCTGACGGAAGGTGTCGCGCGAATGCTCGAGTTCCTGCCGCTTGCCGGCCATGTCGATCGACGTCCGCCTCAACTCCTCCGCCTGGGCATCGACGCGGATGAGATCGCGCTCGATCTGGCGCAACTGCTTGATGATGCGGTCGTCCTCCGGCGTCGGCGTCGCCTCGGCGCGGCGGACCAGTTCGACCATATCGGCACGGGCCAGCGTGCCGGCCAGATCGTCGATCACCCCGCGCACGGCCGGATTGCCATTGTCGTCGAGCGCCGTCGCCGTTTCCTTGTCGATGCTGTCGACGTCCGAGGTAACCCGCGCGATGTCGGTCTCCACCTTGGCAAGCCCCTTGTCGGCGTCGGCCACCACCGCTTCCAGCGGCTTGATGCCATCGGCTTCGAGCGCCGCCCGTTCGAAGGCCTGACGGGCCGCCACAGCCGCAGCCACGTCGGCCTTGAGACGCTCGGCGTGCTCGGCCAGACGCAGCGGGATCTCGGTCAGCATGAAGTAGTTGACGCGCGCCGCGTCATAGCTGGCGAGCCGCGCGACCTTGCCGTCGAAATAGCGCGCCAGCGGCCCCGCCCGGTAGGCCGAGGTGCCATAGCCACGCTGCCAGAGATACATGAACAGGCGATCCGCCTCGTAAGGCTTGCCCTTGATGGCGCGGTCCTCATCGGCCTGTTGCCGCTTCGCCTCGGCCGCCGCCGCCGTGGCCTCGGCCGCCTCGACCGCGGCGGTCAGCCGCTGCCATTCGCCCTCGCCCGTCAGTCGTGCCTCGACGGCATCGGTCTTCGCTTCGACGGCAGCGATCGCCGCGTCGCGCAGCTTGACCGCCGCCTCGCGCTTGTCCTCGAGATCGTCGAGCTTTGTCGACGCGCCCTCGCGGCTGGCCTTCAACTCGGCGAGCCGGTCACGCCGCTTGTCGAGGGCGACGCGTGCCCGCCGCTCGACGCTATCGAGCTCGCCGACCACCTCATCGCGGGCGATGGCGTCGAGCCTCAGACGGGCTAGCGCGCGGAAAGCCTCCGTCTTCTCGGCCCTGAGACGGTCGCCCTCGGCCTTGGTGTCCGTCAGCATGGCGACGAGTCGGTCCTCGTCACGCCGAACCCCGAGGATCGCTCGTTCGATGTCATTGAGCGCCTGTTGCGCGGAAATCATTGTGCGTCCTCGAATTCGGGAAGGGCATCCGCCCGCGAAGGTGCAGACCTATCGGACCAGGCGAACGCCGAAAAACAGCTGGAGCAAAAGACCGACCCGGTTTGATCGGCTTTTGCTCCGACGCTTACCAATTGGTGATGGCGCCCGACAGGACATCCATCTCGTAGACCGGCTCAAGGGCGCCGCGCGGCTTCTCGCCGAGGATGTTGTCCTCGACGATGCCGTCGTCGCTCTTGTCGGCCGCCACCTTGTCGTAGGTCGCCTTGGGAACGCGGGCGCCCCACGTATCGACCGTCTTGACCGTGCCGTCTTCCTCGCTGGTAACAGGCAGCTTCAGGACGTCGCCGGACGGCGCCACGGCCTCGACAATGAGGTAGTAGTTGCGGGCCCGGGTGTTGACGTCGGGCACCCGCCAGACGCCGGTCCGCTCGCCCGGCCGCGACACCAGCCGCAGCTCATAGGTCTGAGCGAGCTTTGCCCTGAGATCGGCCAGCGCCGCCACCGCCTGCTTGGCCTCGGCAGCGTCACCGGCGGTGATCGCCGCGCGGGCGGCCGCCACCCGCCTGTCCGCCTCGATCCGGGCGTCCGAAGTCAGCGCCTCGGTCACCAGGGCTGCCTCGGCGGCGTCGACGGTTTCCGGCAGCATCACGGTCATCTCGACCCGCGCCGCCTCGGCCGCACGCTCCGTCGAGGCAACGCGCCAGTAGGTGACGCCGCCAAGCACGACGATGGCGACAAGCGCCACCGCCACCACCTTGGCCACCACGGCGCGCCCGACCCAGAGGAGTGCCATCGTCCGGCCAAAGGACGGCGGCGCCGGGTCATAGGTGAACCGGCTCTCTTTCAAGGCCCGGAGACCGTCGTCGAGAATACGATCGGAGACCTTGAGGCCCTGCCCCTCGTAGAGCGTCCGCAGCCGCTGTTTCAGCGTGGCGTCACGGCTGTCTTCGCTGAGTGCCTTCTCGACGAGCCCCTCCTGGTGACGGAGCGTATCGACCACGTCCATCGCCAGCATGAGCTCGTCGAGTTTGGGGGCGGGGGCGGCGCCCTGAGCAATGTCAGCCATTCAGCACCAGCGCATTGCCTTGCTCGGCCAGACGAGCAATCCGCCGCTTGCCGTCCTCGACGGCCGCCCGGATCTCGTCGGAGTTCTTGGTGGCCAGCGTCCGCATCTCGGTGATGATCTCGGTCGAGCGCTCCTGGTAGTTGACGACGCTGTCGACCAGCTTCTTCACCGCGTCGGCACGTATCGTCGGGCCGTAGCCGGCCTTCAGGGCCTCCTCCTGCACCTTGCCGCCGATGTCGGCCAGCACTTCGAGCGATTTCGACACGCCCTCCTTCATGGAGTTCAGCGCCTGCGTCGATTCATGCAGGCCGAACACGCCGGTAAACGACGCCTTCAGCGCCGTCAGCACCGACTCGTTGGTGCTGAAGAAGGAGACAGACTGTTGATAGACCCGTTCCTTGGCCGACGTCGTCTGCAACAGACGCGCCATGATCACCTCGGACGTGTTGTAGCCGATGGTCAGGTTGTCAGCGAGGTCCTTGGCCACCTGGTAGCGGCCTTCCTCGTTCTGCATGGCCCTCAACTTCTCGTCGCGGATGAGTTCCAGCCGCGCCCGTTCGGCCGCCTCGGTACCAGCATAGCCGGCCACCGCCTCGGACGCTTTGCCGAGGTCATCCTTGGCCGCGGCGAGCTTGGCCTCGCCGGCCTTCAACACCTCGAGAGCCGCCACCTCGGCCTGCTTCAGGGCACCGCGGAAATCGCGATAGGCTTCGAGGATCACCCGCTCGCGCTCGATGTTGACCTTGGTATCGCGCGCCACCTCGAGATAGGTGTCGCGAATGCCGTCAAAGCGGCTGGCAATGTCGCCGCGCGAGATTTTCATCCAGGCATTGGTCGTCCGCTCGATGAAGTCGAGCTTGCCGTCGGAGATCTGGTCGACCATCGCCTTGGCGTCGTCGCGGATCGAGTTGAAGCCCTGGGTGATCTTCTCGTAGCGTTCGCCGATCGACATCTCGGCGATTTGCTCGCGCACCACTTCGTTGAACACGCTCATCTGGCTGAGGGTGCGGGTGATGACGGCGATCCTGTCGGGATCGAGATCGGTGATCCTTTCAAGGAGGCCGACGATCGGGGCTTCCTCGGTTCGGGTCGGCAGGAGGCCAAGGTCGCGCAACCCGCCCATCGCCTTGTCAAGATACTGCATGGGCGTCTTCACAATGTCGGTCGTGGTCAAATCCATGTCCCCCAGTCACCGAAAGCGCGGATGAACGTCCGCGGGGCGTCGCGGGAAGATGTAGTATTCCCATAAGGCGCCGCAAGCAGACATTCAGCGAAAATTCATGATGCGAAGATCGCTTCGAGCGCTCCGCGCATCACTTTTGGGTCGGGCTCGCGGCCGGTCCACAGGCGGATGCCGATGACACCCTGGTTGACCAGCATGCCGAGCCCGTCGAGCGTCATGGCGCCGCGCGCCTCTGCTTGCCTGAGGAAAGCCGTATGCGGTGGATTGGGAATGACATCGGCCACCACCAGACCCGGCCGGATTGTCGAGAGAGCGACGGCGGGCATGTCATCGACGCCTGGGAACAGGCCGATCGATGTCGCATTGATGAGAACGTCGGCATCCTCGGGGACGGCAAATTTGCCCTGCCAGGGCACGAACTCGGCCGCTGCCGATGTATGCGCGGCAACGAGCTTCGTCACCGCCCTGCCGCGCGCCTCGTCGCGGTTGACGATGGTGATCGACGCCGCGCCGGCCAGCGCCGTCTCAATGGCGATCGCCCGCGAGGCACCACCGGCACCGAGCACCACGACGCGCTTGCCCCTGGGATCGACCACCGTCTTCAGCGAGGCGAGAAAGCCCTTGCCGTCGGTGTTCTCGCCGGTCAGCCGGCCGTCTTCGTTGATCACGCAGTTGACCGCGCCGATGATCTCCGCCGACGGCGCGAGATCGTCGATGAAATCGATCACCGCCACCTTGTGTGGCAGCGAGCAGTTGAAGCCGCGCCAGCCCATGGCACGAGCGCCGCGCACGGCATCGCCAAGATCGGCTGGAGCCACGTCGCAGTTGATGTAGCGGGCATTGAGGCCGAGCTCGCGATAGGCCGCCTCGACCATGGCAACCGTCGGGTTCTCGGCGACCGGCGTCGCGAAGCAACCGGTGAGAAGGCTCAGGAAATTGAGCTCTGCGGGCATCGCTTCATCCTCCTGCGGAGCGGCCGGACCGGCACGCTCCTTCAGACGATCTTATTCCTTGAAATGGCAATTGGAAACGCCGCCCATGGCGTTAGCGCTGCTCTATCGGCGCCCCTTGAGCGGCATCACCGTGGCTGACGGCTTGTCGACCGTGAGCCGCTGCTCGATCACGCCGCGCCAGCCGAGGCCGCGGTAGGTCTCATAACCCGGTGTGACATGCTGGGCGAGGATCCGGCCGTCGCGTACCAGCCAGCCCGCCTCGGCGCCAGCAAAGGGCGGCAGCCGCTCGGAAAGCAAGCCGGCTCCATCGGAGGCGGCAATGACGCGGTTGTCACGATCGACGATCAGCACGCGGCTCGTCGCCCGTTCTTCGTCGGTCAGGCGCACGCCCTCGACGATGGCCCTCGACTGTGGCTCCCAGTCGAAATGGATGGCCAGGAGACCGACCGGCCGACCATCGACGTCTCCACCGGTCCGCACGGGCGTCACGAAGGTGGCGACCATCGTGTCGCCCAGCAACGGCTCGCGCGCCACGTCTTCGGCGTGGAACTCGTCACCGGTCCTGAGCTTCATGCCGGTTCGAAACCAGGAGCGAGACGATACGTCCGCGCCGGCCACCGGGAAACGCTCACCACGGCCCGAGGCCACCACTTTGCCGGACGGGTCACACAGCCAGATATCAAGATAGACGGTATAGGCCCGCAGGATGACGTCGAGACGCCGCGCGGCATAAGAAAAGGCCGCCTCGCTCGGGACGGCCATGGCGTCGACGAAGGCGGAGTCGGTCGCCCACCAGCGCACGTCGCAGGTGCGTTCGTAAAGGTTGCGATCGACGATCTCGATGGCGTTGAGCGCCAGGTCAACGAGGCGCTGCCCCTGCGAGGACTGGCTCATCTCCTGCACCAGCGAGGATATCTCGCCGATCTCCGAGGCGAGTTCGGCCTCAAGGGCGGTCGACAGCTTTTCAACCTCTTCGGAAATGCCGCGCACTTCCTGGCTGACCACCGCAAAGCCTCGCCCGGCCTCGCCGGCCCGTTCGGCCTCGATCAGTGCATTGAGGGCAAGGATGCGCATGCGGCGGTTGATCGCCCTGATCTGGCCGACCTTGCTGAAGGCGATTTCCTGAACGGATGCGGACTTTGATGAAATGTCACGAATGGACACAACCGAAGCTGTCATCCCATCCCCCCGGATTATCGAAGAGTCATTTCATTCACAGTCTCATCAGGTCTTTAACAAAGCAGAAATAATGACAGGAGAATTACGGATCAAAAGAAAAGAGCGCGCGTTTATCCGCCCAGCCGCCGGGGACAGATTGGCGGGGCAGCACGACAAATTCTGCCGGATAAGGACCATCCGATCTATCGAGTGATCAAAGCAGCGGCTGTTAAGCGACCAGACGGGCCAGAAAGAGAAAGAGGATCGCGCCAATGGTCGCGACGGCGACCTCGTGCAGGAAGGGACTGGCGATGGGAAGGCTGATGCCCGTCCACTGCAGCACCAAGCCACCGACGAAGGAGCCGATCAGGCCGGAAACGAGATAGCGGATGAGGCCACCGCCACCCACGACGAAGCTCGCCAGCCAGCCGGCGAGAAGGCCGATGGCGCCCCAGATGAGAAAGGAGTTGCCTTGCATCGAACTGTCTCCTGCCGATAAAGCGAGGCCGGCGGCATCGCCACCGGCCTCAATGTCGAGTCACGACTCGGATTTTATATATGGATGGCCCGGCCGTAGGCGGCAAGCACGCTCTCGTGCATGGTCTCACTGACGGTCGGATGTGGGAACACCGTGTGCATCAGCTCTTCCTCGGTGGTCTCGAGCTGCATGGCGATAACGAAGCCTTGGATCATCTCCGTCACTTCGGCGCCGATCAGGTGGGCGCCGAGCAGGCGGCCGGTCTTGGCGTCGAAGATGGTCTTGACCATGCCTTCCGGCTCGCCGAGCGCCACCGCCTTGCCATTGCCGATGAACGGGAAGCGGCCGACCTTCAGCTCGAAACCGGCTTCCTTGGCCTTCTTCTCGGTGAGGCCGACGGAGGCCACCTGCGGGTGGCAATAGGTGCAGCCGGGGATCTGCAGCTTGTCCATCGGGTGGGGGTGCAGACCGGCGATCGCCTCGACGCACAGCGTACCTTCGTGCTCGGCCTTGTGGGCCAGCATCGGCGGACCGGCAACGTCGCCGATGGCATAGATGCCCGGCACATTGGTGCGACCGAGACCGTCGGTTGCAATGGTGCCGCGCTCGATCTTGATCCCGAGCGCCTCGAGGCCAAGGTTCTCGACGTTGCCGACGACGCCGACGGCCGAGATGACGCGGTCGGCGGTGATCTCCTGCTTCGAGCCGTCCTTGAGCTCAACCGTTGCCGTCACCTCGTTGGCGCCCTTCTTCAGCGAAGCAACCTTGGCCTCCAGAAGGATCTTCATGCCCGCCTTTTCGAAGCGCTTCTTGGCCAGCTCGGCGATCTCGTGATCCTCGACCGGCATCACCTGGCTCATCACCTCGACGACGGTGACTTCGGAGCCGAGCGCCCGGTAGAAGCTCGCGAACTCGATGCCGATGGCGCCCGAGCCGACCACCAGCAGACGCTTCGGCAGCGCTTCCGGCACCATCGACTCGAAGTAAGTCCAGACCAGCTTCTTGTCCGGTTCGAGGCCGGGCAGCACGCGCGGCCGCGCGCCGGTCGCCACGATGATGTGCTTGGCCTCAAAATCGCCAGCCGGCAGCCAGCCCTTGGGCGCGCCATCGATCGCCTTCACTTTGACCTTGCCGGGAGCGGTAATGGTCGCCTCGCCCCAGATCAGGTCGACCTTGTTCTTCTTCAAGAGGAAGCCGACGCCCTGGCTCATCTGCTGGGCGATGCCGCGCGACCGCTTGACG
>JAGSYU010000059.1 GCA_018262575.1 Pseudomonadota bacterium
GATCGAGCGGACGTCGGCGAAGTCGAGGTTGATCAGGCCTTCCTTGACCATCAGGTCGGTGATGCAGGCAACGCCCGAGTAGAGCACCTGGTCGGCCATGGCGAAGGCGTCGGCGAAGGTGGTCCGCTCATTGGCGATGCGGAACAGGTTCTGGTTGGGGATGCAGATCAGCGTGTCGACCGAAGCCTGCAGCTCCTGGATGCCGGCGTCGGCGATCTTCATGCGCCGGGCGCCCTCGAACTGGAAGGGCTTGGTGGTGACGCCGACGGTGAGGATGCCATGCTCGCGGGCAGCGCGGGCGATCACTGGCGCCGCGCCGGTGCCGGTGCCGCCGCCCATGCCGCAGGTGATGAATACCATGTGGCTGCCGGCGAGGTGGTCGTTGATCTCGTCGATCACTTCCTCGGCGGCGGCGCGGCCGACTTCCGGCTGCGAGCCGGCGCCGAGACCTTCGGTGACCGCGACACCCATCTGGATGATGCGTTCAGCCTTTGACGAGGCCAAGGCCTGTGCATCCGTGTTCGCCACGACGAACTCGACGCCCTGCAGGCCGGACTGGATCATGTTGTTGACGGCGTTGCCACCGGCACCGCCGACGCCAAAGACGGTGATCCTTGGCTTGAGCTCCGTGAGGTCGGGCATCTTTAGGTTAATCGTCATGGTTGCCTCGTTATTCTGCAAGCGGCTCTCGCCGATACGTCCTTTGACCTTGACCAGCGGCCGCCGCTGCAACCGCACGTTACTTTCTTACGCCTTTTACGCATCGATCCGCCCCGTCGCCGGGACTGATCAGAAACTCTCCCGGAACCACGCCCCCATGCGGGAAACGAAGCCGCCGTTGGCAACAAGCGACATCGACTTGCGCCGTCCGGAAAACTGCTCGATCTGCGCCACCTGCGGGTAGATCATCAGACCCACCGCCGTGGCGAAGGCCGCCCCACGCGCCGCTTCCGGCAACCCGGCGACGCCGACCGGCCGACCGAGCCGAACGTTGCGACCGAGCACCTTGCGGGCCAGCTCCGGCAGGCCGGTAAGCTGGCTGGCGCCGCCCGTCAGCACGACGCGGCGGCCGACACGACCGGCAAAGCCCGAGGCGTGCAGCCGATCGCGCACCACCTCCAGCGTCTCTTCGACGCGCGGGCGAATGATCTCGACCAGTTGGGCGCGCGTCACCTGATGGGCAACGTCGTCGTCGCCCACCGGCTCGACGGTGACCATGTCGCGCTCGTCGCTGTCAGTGGCGATCACCGAGCCGTACAGCGCCTTGATACGCTCGGCGTCGACGAGCCGGGCCGACAGCGCCCTGGCCAGATCCATGGTGACGTGATGGCCGCCGAGGCCGAAGGCGTCGACGTGGACGCACTGGCCGTCGGCGAAGACGGAAATCTTGGTGGTGCCGCCGCCGATGTCGACGCAGGCAACGCCCATCTGCGTTTCATCGTCGACCAGCGTCGACAGGCCGGAGGCATAGGGCGTCGCCACCATGGTCTCGACTTCGAGATGCGCCCGGTTGACGGCGATCTCGAGGTTGCGCAGCGGCACGGCGTCGGCGGACACCAGATGGGTGTCGACGGACAGCGACGAACCGATCATGCCGCGCGGATCGCGGATGCCACGGTTGTTGTCGAGCGCGTAGCCGATCGGCAGCGCGTGGACGATGGTGCGCCCGTCCTTGACCTTGTAGGAGGCGCCGATCTCCAGCACCCGCTGGATCTCGCTTTCGGTGACCTCGGAGCCGGACAGATCATACTTGACCGAGAAGGTCTCCGACCCGAGACGGCCGCAGCTGAGCGACACGATCAGCGACTCGACGGTCAGCCCGGCCATCCGCTCGGCCGCGTCGACGGCAAGACGGATCGCCTTCTCCGCCTGGTCGAGATCGACCACGGAACCGGCCTTGATGCCGCGCGAGCGCTGGTACCCGAAGCCGAGCACCTCGATCAGATGCGTGCGGCCGGGCAGCACGTCGCCGATCGGGCGCGGCGTCAGGCGGGCGATGACGCAGCAGATCTTGGAGGTGCCGACGTCGAGCACCGACACGATGACCGGCCGCCTGGGCGCCAGGGGCCGCATGCGCTGAACACGGGTTTCCGAGGCGTGCGTCATGCGCCTTGCTCCCGCTTCTTGAGGGCCTTGTTGCGCGCCGTCACCAGCTCATCGCGGGCCTTGCGCGCTTCATCGGACAGACGGACCACCAGCCGGTCGGGCAGGCGCAGGTCGACGACGGTGATGTCACGGTTGAGCAGGCCGGACTCCCGATCGGTCTCCTGCAGCTCGGCCACGGCCTTCTGCGGGTTGACCTCCGGCAGCATCACCTGTACGCCGTTGTCGAGGAACAGGTCCCAGCGTCGGTCGGACACCAGCATCGAGGCGCGCACCTTCTTCTGCAGCTCCGGCACGTCGTCGAGCAGCGAGGTGATCTCGGCCACCCGGAGTTCGGCTCCCTTGCCGACCACGCGCGGCAGACGGGAATAGCGCGTCTCGAGCCGGTCGGTGATCGCCTTGCCGGCGCTGTCGACCACCACCACCGGCGCGTCGATCGACGGCTGCCACAGGGCGGCCGGCACGCGCTCCTCGATGATCACGCGCAGCGTGCCCGGATAGAGCTTCATCACCGACACGTCCTCAACCCAGGGAATGGACTGCAGGCGCTCGCGGGCGGCGGTGGCGTCATAAAAGAACAGCGATTGTCCCGAATGGATCGACAGCGTGTCGAGCACCTCGGCCTCGTCGATCTCGCGCTGGCCGGTAATCCGCACGGCAGCGACGCGGAAGCCGAGTTCGGCGGAGGTATCGTTCAGAACCTCGACGGTACGGCCCGACAGCACCATGCCGTAGGCGCCCCAGGCGAGGAGATAGGCGACCGACATGGCGACGCCGGCACCGCGCGGCAGCGCCGCGAACAGGCCGGCCGGACGCCAGACGGGCTTGCGACGCAGGCGCGAAACACCGCGGCGGCCAAAGAGGAAGAACCTCTTGCGCCCCGCCGGCTTCGTCATGCCTGTCGTCATCGCCTGCAACTTGCGTCCTCCACCATCCAACTGACCAACTCGCCGAAACCGATGCCCGCATGGGCGGCCATTTCTGGCACGAGAGAGGTCGCCGTCATTCCCGGTTGCGTATTCACTTCAAGGCAGACGATCTGCCCGGTGCCGTCGCCCTTGTCATCGAAGCGGAAGTCGGCGCGACTGACGCCACGGCAGCCGAGCGCGCGGTGTGCTTCGAGCGCCAATGTTTGAATATTTTGGTAAATAAACGGTGAAAGATTGGCCGGCAGTACATGTTTAGATCCGCCCGGCCGATATTTGGCATCATAGTCGTAGAAGGCCTCGCCCTGCGGCAGCACCTCGATGATGTCGAGCGCGCGATCCCCCATCACACCACAGGTAAGTTCCCGTCCCGGCACGTATTTTTCCACCATGACCAGGTCGCCGAACCGCCAGTCCGGGCGGGCCAGTTCCTGTGGCGGATGGGCCGCGTCGGCCGGAACAATAATAACGCCGAAGCTCGATCCCTCGGCCGGCGGCTTGACCACATAAGGGGGTTCGAGCACGTGGGCGTTAACCACTTCGAGCCTGTCGACCAGCTTGTGTTCGGCCACCGGGATGCCCGCCGCCTTCATCACGTACTTGGCCTTGGGCTTGTTCATGGCCAGCGCCGAGGCCAGAACGCCCGAATGCGTATAGGGAATATCCATCACCTCGAGGATGCCCTGGACGGTGCCGTCCTCACCGTAGATGCCGTGCAGCGCGTTGAAGCAGACGTCGGGGCGCAGCTCCTCCAGCACGGCGGCGATCGTCCGGTCGACGTCGACGCGGGTGACGCGGTAGCCGCGCGCCTCCAGCGCGTCGGCGCAGGCCTTGCCCGAATTGAGGCTGACCGGCCGCTCGGACGACCAACCGCCCATCAGTACCGCCACATGCTTGGCCATGAGCTCTGTTCCCTTGCTGGCGCCCCAATGCCTAAATTCAACTGCCCGGATTCATCACCTGCCGAGAAACGGCTCGACCTCGGCGCCCGGCACGAAGGCGCCGAGCCGCTTGATTTCCCAGTCGAGGCGAACGCCACAGGTCTCAAAGACCCGCGCCCGCACCGTCTCGCCGAGCAATTCGACGTCGTGTGCGCTGGCATCGCCGGTATTGATCAGGAAGTTGCAGTGCAATTCCGACACCTGGGCGTCGCCGACCTTGAGGCCACGACAGCCGGCCGCGTCGATCAACTTCCAGGCCGACTGCCCCGGCGGGTTCTTGAAGGTGGAGCCACCGGTGCGCGCCTTGATCGGCTGCGCCGCCTCGCGGTGCTCGGTGACCGCCTTCATCGCCTGGGAAATGGTTTCCTTGTCGGCCGGAACGCCTTCCAGCACCGCCGAGGTGAAGATGAAGCCCGGCGGCGGCGCCGAATGACGATAGGAGTAGCCGATCTCAGCCACCGGCAGCGTGATGACGTCGCCCTGACGGCTGACGCCCCGCACCTCGATCACCCGCTCGGCGGTTTCAGAGCCGTGGGCGCCGGCATTCATGGTCAGCGCGCCACCGAGGCCGCCGGGGATGCCGTGGTAGAAGGCAAAGCCGGAGAGCCCGAGCTCCAGCGCCTTGGCGGCCAGAAACTTGTCGGGAATGGCCGCACCGGCCCGGATGCGGGTCGGCGACAGCACCTCGGTGCCGCCGAAGCCACGCACCGACAGGCGGATCACCACGCCGTCGATGCCGCCGTCGCGGATCAGCAGGTTGGAACCGAGGCCGATGACGGTGACCGGCACATCCTGAGGCAGCAGCTTCAGGAAGGCCTGGAGGTCGGCCTCGTCGGCCGGCTGGAACAGGATTTCCGCCGGACCGCCGACCTTGAACCACACGAGGTCCTTCAGCGACCGGTTGTCCTCGATCGGACCGCGAATATGCGAGGTGTCGCCGAGGCGGGCGCGAACAGCCATCACGCCCCCTCCGCCAGCGCCTTGAGCTGGCCGGGCAGCGCATAGGCCCACTGGGTGATGTTGCCGGCGCCGAGGCAAACCACCATGTCGCCGGGCCGGACGATCGAGGCGATGGCGCCGGCCAGGCTGGCCGGTCCCTCAAGGGCGCGGGCGTCGCGATGGCCGGCCGCCTTGATGCCGGAGACGAGGTGGTCTTTGTCGGCGCCCTCGATCGGCTGTTCGCCGGCCGGATAGACGTCGGCGATCAGCACCGTGTCGGCATCGTTGAACGCCTTGCAGAAGTCCGGGAACAGCGAATGCAGGCGGCTGTAGCGGTGCGGCTGCATCACCGCCACCACCTTGCCGGCCGCGCCTTCGCGCGCCGCTCGGAGCACGGCCATGATCTCCACCGGATGGTGGCCGTAGTCGTCGTAGATGGTGACGCCATTGACGTCGCCGGTGCGGGTGAAGCGGCGCTTGACGCCGCCGAAGGCACCGAGCCCCTTGCGGATGGCCTCGGCCGAAATGCCGAGCCGGTGGGCAACGGCGATCGCCGCCGTGGCGTTGGAGACGTTGTGGCGGCCCGGCATCGGCAGTTCCAGCGCCGGAATGACCGTCGCTTCGCCGCTGACGCGGTCGCGGATCTCCACCGAGAAGCGCGAATGGCCGCCCTCGATGCGGAGATCGGCGAAGCGGGCGTCGGCCTGCGGGTTCTGCCCGTAGGTGATGATGCGTCGGTCCTCGATCTTCGACACCAGCGCCTGCACCTCCGGATGGTCGAGGCACATCACGGCGAAGCCGTAGAAGGGCACGTTCTCGACGAACTGCCGGAAGGCGGCGCGGGCGGCATCGAAGGTGCCGTAATGGTCGAGGTGCTCGGGATCGATGTTGGTGACGATGGCAATGTCGGCCGGCAATTTCACGAAGGTGCCGTCGCTCTCGTCGGCCTCCACCACCATCCAGTCGCCAGCGCCCATGCGGGCGTTGGTGCCATAGGCGTTGATGATGCCGCCGTTGATGACGGTCGGATCGAAGCCGCCGGCATCGAGCAGTGCCGCCACCAGCGAGGTCGTCGTCGTCTTGCCATGGGTGCCGCCGATGGCGATCGCCTGCTTGAAGCGCATCAGCTCGGCCAGCATCTCGGCACGGCGGACGATCGGCAGGTGCCGTTCACGCGCCGCCACCAGCTCGGGATTGTCGCGCTTGATCGCCGACGACACCACCAGCACCTCGGCCGCGCCGAGGTTTTCGGCCTTGTGGCCGATCATCACCGGGATGCCGGAGGCGCGGAGCCGTTCGACGTTGCCGCCCTCGGCCTGGTCGGAGCCTTGCACGCGGTAGCCGAGATCGGCGAGCACCTCGGCGATGCCGCTCATGCCGATGCCGCCGATGCCGACGAAATGAACCGGCCCGATGTCGCGGGGCATTTTCATGGACGTGTTTCCTTGGAAGCAAAATCGGCGGGCTTGCCGCCGGAGGCGATGAATTCAACGAGATCGGCCAGCCGCTCCACCGCGTCGGGGCGGCCTTCGCCCTTGGCAGCGGCGGCCATGGCCGAGAGACGCTCAGGCGTCCGCGTGAGACCGGCAACGAGGTCGGCCAGCTTGTCCGGCGTCAGCGACGCCTGCTCGGCCATGATGGCGCCGCCCGCCGCCTCCAGGCCGATGGCATTGGTCTTCTGGTCGTTGTCGAGGGCGTGCGGCAGTGGCACCAGGATCGACGGCCGGCCGATCACCGTCAGCTCGGCCACCGACGAGGCGCCCGACCGGCAGACGACGAGGTGGGCGTTGGCGATGCGGGCCGGCAGATCGCTGAAGAAGGGCGCGATCTCGTGGTCGATGCCGAGGCGGGCGTAGATCGCCTCGACCCGGTCGAGATCCTCGGGCCGCACCTGCTGCACCAGGCGCAGCCGCGCCGCCACGTCGGCCGGCAGCTTCTCGAGCGCCGGTGGCACGATGTCGCCGAACACCCGGGCGCCCTGGCTGCCGCCGAACACCAGCAGGTCGATCTTGCCGTCCACCGATGGCTGGCGATAGGGCGCGACGGCGGCGAGCACCTTCGGCCGCACCGGATTGCCGGTGACGACGGCGCGGGCGGCGCCGGCCCCCATCAGGCCGGTGTTCTTGAAGGTGGTGGCGATCGCCGTCACCCGCGTGGCGAGGAAGCGGTTGGCCCGCCCCATCACCGCGTTGGATTCATGAACGATGGTCGGGCGACCGGTCAGCCACGCGGCAAGCAGCGGCGGCAGCGTCGGATAGCCGCCGAAGCCGACGGTGACGGCCGGATCAAGCCGGCGGACCAGCGACAGGGATTGCACTTCGCCGCGCGCGAGATTGGCCGCCGACTTCACGAGACCGAGTGGCGAGCGATCGCCGAAGGTCGCCGAGGCGATGATGTGGATCTCGCGGGCCGGGAACTCCGAGCCATAATTGTTGGCGCGATGGTCGGTGGCCAGATGCACGTCGAAACCACGCGGGGCGAGCGCGTAGGCAAGGGATTCGGCTGGGAAGAGATGACCGCCGGTGCCACCGGCGGCAATCAGGATCGTACGCGTCATATTGGTCAGCCTCGGCTCGGCAGCGGCGAGAATTCCATTGGCGCCACGAAGCGGGTCTGGTCGGGCCGCTTGCGGGTCAGCGCCAGCAGCATGCCCATGGACAGCGCCACCGCCACCAGCGACGAGCCACCGTAGGAGATGAAGGGCAGCGTCATGCCCTTGGCCGGCATCAGATGCAGGTTCACCGCCATGTTGATGCAGGACTGCAGGCCGAACTGCATGATCAGGCCGGTCGCGGCCAGGCGGACGTAGCCGTCGTTCTCCTTCAGCGCATGGCTGATGCCGCGCAGCACCACGAAGGCGAACACCAGCGCCAGGCACATGCAGAGCACCAGGCCGAACTCCTCGCCCAGCACGGCGAACACGAAGTCGGTGTGGCTGTCGGGCAGGATGCGCTTGAAGGTACCCTCGCCCGGCCCTTGCCCCCACCAGCCACCGTTGATGAAGGCTTCCTGCGCCGTCTGCACCTGGAAGGTGTCACCGGCCTCGGGGTTCATGAAGCGCTCGATGCGCGACCGGACGTGTGGTACCAGCGTGTAGGCCGAGAGGATGCCACCGGCACCGGCGCCGGCAAATACCACGATCCACGTCCAGCTCATGCCGGAGATGAAGAACAGGCCGGCCCAGGTCAGGCAGATCAGAATGGTCTGGCCGAAGTCGGGCTGGGCGACGAACAGCGCCGCCACGATACCGAGCAACAGCATCGAGAAGCTGCGACCGGGCAGGTCGGGCCGCTTCTGGCCCTCGGCGAGCAGAAAGCCGACCAGCACGGCAAACATCGGCTTCATGAATTCCGACGGCTGCACCGACATGCCCAGGATGGTGAGCCAGCGGCGCGACCCCTTCACCTCGGGGCCGATCAGCAGCGTCAGGATCAGCAGGCCGACGCAGACGATGAAGCCGAGCAGCGCCACCTGCCGGATCTGCTTGGGATTGAGGAAGGAGACGGCAATCAGCGTGAAGACGGCCGGGATGGCGAACATCGCCTGCCGCTTGACGAAATAATAGCTGTCGGCGATGCCGATGCGCTCGGCGACGGCGGGGCTGGCCGCCAGCGACAGCACGATGCCGCCGAAGATCAGCGCCAGAAAGGCGATGAGCAAGAGCTTGTCGACGGTGAACCACCAGTCGGCCACCGGATTTCGTTCGGCGCGCGAGACCATCAGGTCTTCTCCTGGAACGGCGTGACGCGGGGATCGGTCAGCACGAGCTCGCGGAAGTGATCACCGCGGACCTCGAAGTTCTTGAACTGGTCGTAGGAGGCGCAGGCCGGCGACAGCAGCACCACCGCCTCGCCGCCGGTCTCGGCGCTGGCGGCGAGCGCGTCGGTCAGCGCCTCGGACACGGCGCGGTCGAGCGTCTCGACGATCGCGTACGGCGCCGCGTCGCCGATGGTGGCGGCGAACTCCTCGGCGGCAGCACCGATCAGATAGGCCTTGGCGATCTTCGGGAAGAAGGCGGAGAGCGAGGTGATGCCGCCGCTCTTCGGCTTGCCGCCAGCGATCCAGTAGATGGTGTCGAAGCTCGCCAGCGCCTTGCCGGCCGCGTCGGCGTTGGTCGCCTTGCTGTCGTTGACCAGGATCACCGGGCCGGAGCGGCCGATCGGCTGCATGCGGTGGGCGAGACCGGGGAAGGTCTCGATGCCCTTGCGCACCTGATCGAGCCCCAGGCCGAGCCGGCGCGTCGCCGCCACCGCCGCCGCCACGTTCTGGGCGTTGTGGACGCCCTTGAGGATCGGGTGGCCGTGCAGGTCGTAGACCACCGTCTGGGACAGGCCCATCGGTTCGATGATGCGGCCGGACACCGCCCAGACGCCCTTGGCCACCGAGCCGCGCGTCGAGATGCGCAACGTCTCAAGGCCCTTGGACTCACGGCGCGACGCCATGGCGGCGCTGAGCGCATCGTCGACGCCGACGACGGCCACCTTCGCCCCGTCGACCAGCTTCTCCTTCACCGCCGCATAGCCCTCGATCGAACCGTGGCGGTCGATATGGTCCTCGGTGAGGTTGAGCTGGACGCCGACGGTGGCATCGAGGCCGGGAGAGAGATCGATCTGGAAAGACGAGCACTCGATGACATAGAAGCGGTCGGCCGCCAGATCCTTGAGGCCGAGCACCGCCGGCCCGAAGTTGCCGCCGATCTCCACATCCTTGCCGGCCGCCTTCAGGATGTGGTGGATCAGCGCCGTGGTGGTCGACTTGCCGTTGGTGCCGGTGATGGCGACGAAGGGCGCCGTCGGGGCGCGGAATTTCCGCTCGCGGGCGAACAGGCAGATGTCGCCGATCACCTCGACGCCGGCCTCGCGGGCGATCTTCACCGACCAGTGCGGCTCGGGATGGGTCAGCGGCACGCCGGGCGCCAGCACCAGCGCCGTATAGGCGCCGAACTCGGTACCCCGCCAGTCGGTGACCTGGATCTCGCGCGCCTCGGCGGCGGCGCGGGCGCTTTCGTTGTCGTCCCAGGCAATCACCTCGGCCCCGCCGGCCACCAGCGCTTCCGCCGTGATCAGGCCGGAGCCGCCAAGGCCGAACACCGCGACGCGCTTGCCTTTCATCGAGGTGATTGGGATCATCGCCGGGACTCCGTCAGCGCAGCTTGAGGGACGACAGACCGATCAGCGCCAGCACGACGGCGATGATCCAGAAGCGGATCACCACCTGCGATTCGGTCCAGCCGAGCTGTTCGAAATGATGATGGATGGGCGCCATCTTGAAGACGCGCTTGCCGGTCAGCTTGAAGGAGGTGACCTGGATGATCACCGACACCGCTTCCAGCACGAACAGGCCGCCGACGATGGCCAGCACGATCTCGTGCTTCACCGCCACCGCCACCGTGCCGATCAGGCCACCGAGGGCGAGCGACCCCGTGTCGCCCATGAAGATGGCGGCCGGCGGCGCGTTGAACCACAAAAAGCCGATGCCGGCGCCGATCACCGCGCCGCAGATGACGGCGAGTTCGCCGGTGCCGACCACGAAATGGATCTGCAGGTAGCCCGAAAAGACGTAGTTGCCGGCCAGATAGGAGATCAGCGCGAAGCTCGCCGCGGCGATCATCACCGGCACGATGGCAAGGCCATCGAGACCGTCGGTAAGGTTGACCGCGTTGCCGGCCGAGACGATGACGAAGGCGCCGAACGGCACGTAGAAGTACCAGAGGTTGATCATCAGGTCCTTGACGAAGGGGAAGGTCAGGGACGTGGCCAGATGCTCTTCCGACGGCACGGCGCCCGCCTGCCCGGCCGACATGATGACGAGGCAGGCCAGCATGGCGATCACCGCCTCCAGCACCAGCCGGGCGCGGCCCGACAGGCCCTTGTGCGATTGCTTGGTCACCTTGAGGTAGTCGTCATAAAAGCCGATGGTGCCGAAGGCGACGGTGACCAGGATCACCGTCCAGACATAGGGGCTCTTGAGATCGGCCCACAGCAGCGTCGCCACCAGGATGCCGGAGAGGATCATCAGGCCGCCCATGGTCGGCGTGCCCTTCTTGGCGAGGTGGCTCTTCGGGCCATCGTCGCGGATCGGCTGGCCCTTGCCCTGGCGGATGCGCAGCGACGCAATGATGGCCGGTCCGAACAGGAAGACAAACAGCAGCGCCGTCATCACCGCTCCGCCGGTGCGAAAGGTGATGTAGCGAAACACGTTCAGAACCGATACCTGCCCCGCCCAATCGGCCAGAAAGACCAGCATTTTCCCAAGCTCTCCATTATACGAAATCCGGCCGACCAGACCGGAGTTTCGTATTCCATATTCACCGCCGCCGTCGGGGCTTCGCCCTCGTGAGCCGGCAACGCGGCCTCGTATTAGTCTCTCTGCCCCGCGTTGCCTACCCGCGCCGAGCACGACAACTCAGCCATGCGCTTCACTGCCGAAGCGAGCGATCAGCGCGTCCACCAGCGGCCCCATGGCGCTGCCGAGCGATCCCTTGACCATCAGCACGTCGCCGGCCCTGACATCGTCGGTCAGCGTGTCGGCAAGCGCCTTCGACGTTTCGGCATAGGCACCCCGCATGGCGCGCGGCAGCTCCTGCCAGAGGTTGTGCATCAAGGGACCGGCGCAGAACACCGTATCGACCTTGGCCGCCGTCAGCGGCTCGATCAGTTCGGCATGCAGCTTCCCCGCCTTGGGGCCGAGTTCCAGCATGTCGCCGAGCACGGCAACGCGGCGGCCCTGCCCTTCCACCGAGGCGGAGCCGAGCAGCGAGATCGCCGCCCGCATCGAGGTGGGATTGGCGTTGTAGCTTTCGTCGATCAGCCGCGCCGTGCCGCCGAGCACCGTCAGCACGTGGCGCTTGCCCCGCCCCTTGGGCTGTTGGTGCGCCCCGAGCGCCAGCATCGCCCGCGTCAGATCGCCACCGAGCAGCTTCACGGCGACCAGCACGGCGAGCGAATTCTGGGTGATGTGCCGCCCCGGCGCGCCGAGCTTGTAGGTGACGATGTCGCCGAGAATGTCGGCGGTGACGGTGGTGCAGTCCTCGTGCAGCGCGCATTTGTCGAGCCGGGCGTCGGCGTCGGGGTGCTCGCCGAAGAACACCACGCCGGCACCGTGGGCGCGGGCGCGGTCGGCCAGCAAATCGGCAAACTCGCCGTCGCGGTTGAGGATGGCGATGCCACCCGGCTCCAGCCCGTTGAAGATCTCGGCCTTCGCCTCGGCGATCGCTTCGACGGAGGCGAAATGCTCCAGATGCACCGGCGCCACCGTGGTGACGATGGCGATGTGCGGCCGCACCATCTTGGTGAGAGGCGTGATCTCGCCGGGGTGGTTCATGCCGATCTCGAACACGCCGTAGCGGCTGCCGGCCGGCATGCGGGCGAGCGTCAGCGGCACGCCCCAATGGTTGTTGAAGGAGGCGGTCGAGGCATGCACCGCCCCTGACGGCGCCAGCGCCTCGCGCAGCGCTTCCTTGGTCGACGTCTTGCCGACCGAGCCGGTGACGGCGATCACCTTGGCAGCGGTACGCTCGCGCGCCCGGACGCCGAGCCGGCCGAGGCCGGCCAGCACGTCGTCCACCACGACGAGCGGCCCCACACTGGCCGGCAGCGCGGCGCGCCGGTCCTGCGACACCACGGCCACCGCCGCGCCCTTCTGGAGGGCGGCTTCCACGAAATCGTGGCCGTCGAAGCGGTCACCGGCGATGGCGAAGAAGGCGCCGCCGCGCTCGACGGTGCGGCTGTCGATGGAGATGCTGTCGACGGCCGGCACCGCGCCTTCGGCATGGCCGTGCAGCGCCTTGACGAAATCGTCGGACGGCCACAGCGACCGGTCGGCCGAGGTGACGCCGGGCGTCGCCAGCACCGCCTCATGGTCGGAATAATGCACCACCTCACGGCCGATGATCTGGCCGGTCTCGTGGCCCTTGCCGGCGATCAGAAAGACGTCGTCGGGTCCGAGCATGGCGATGCCATGATGCACCGCCGTCGTCCGGTCGCCGATCTCGACGCCGCCGGGGCAACCGGCCAGCACTTCCGAGCGGATGGTCGCCGCGTCCTCGGTGCGCGGATTGTCGTCGGTGACGATGGCGACATCGGCGAGACGGGCGCAAACCTCGCCCATCTGCGGCCGTTTGCCCTTGTCGCGGTCGCCACCGGCGCCGAAGGCGACAACCAGCCGGCCGGCGGTGAACGGCCTCAGCGTCTGCAATGCCACTTCAAGAGCGGCCGGCGTATGAGCGAAATCGACGAAGACCGGCGCTTCCGACGGCGCGTAGCCGACCAGTTCCAGCCGTCCCTTGGCGCCCTTGATGTCAGCGAGCGCGTCGAGCGCGTCGGTGAGCGGCAGCGAACCGTCGGCGGCGGCCAGCGCGGCGGCGATCAGCGCGTTCGACACCTGGAAGGCGCCGACCAGCGGAATGCGAACCGGCCGCGGCCCGTCGCCGATGTCGACGGTGGCGACCTGCGCCCAGCCATCGCGGGCAACGTCGATCAGGCGAATGCGGGCGCCGGCAGCGCCAACCGTCTGCAGGTCGAGGCCGGAGATGCGCGCCGCCGAGGCGAAGGCCTCGCCATAGGGATCGTCGAGGTTGACGACGGCACCGGCACCGGGATGGAGGATGGTGTCGAACAGCCGCATCTTGGCGGCCATGTAGGCTTCCATCGTGCCGTGATAGTCGAGATGGTCGCGCGACAGGTTGGTGAAGGCGCCGGCCGCCACATCGACGCCATCGAGCCGGCGCTGGATCAGGCCATGCGAGGAGGCTTCCATCGCCACGTGGTCGATGCCGTCGGCGGCGAGGTCATGCAGCGTCCGGTGCAGCGTCGCCGGGTCGGGCGTCGTCATGTTGCCATAGGAGTCGCCGGATCGGGTCGTCACGCCGACGGTGCCGATCGAGGCCGCCTCGTAGCCGGCGGCCAGCCAGATCTGGCGAACGAAGGCGGCGACGGATGTCTTGCCGTTGGTGCCTGTCACCGCCACCACCGTCTTTGGCTGCGGGCCGTAGAAGCGGGCGAGCATGCGGGCGAAGCGCCGGGCCGGATCGTTGTCGCGCAGTACCGGTACGGTGAGGCCGGCCGGCAACTCGTCGTCGGTATCGACGAGGATGACCGCCGCCCCCTTCTCGATGGCCTGGGGGATGAAATCGGTGCCCTTGGCCCGCGTGCCGGGCAGCGCCACGAACAGCGAACCGGGCACCACCTCACGGCTGTCGGCGGTGACGCCGGTAATCGATATCCGGCGCAGAGCCGGATCGAGCGTGAGGATATCGGGCGCGAGTTCGGCGAGCTTCATCTGTCCGTCCATCATTTTAATCGCAAGACGCCGCACACTGTCCTCGATTTGCGATCGAAATGAGGACAACTCACTCTTTCCACACCATCCCCGCCTCGCCTCCCACGAGGGACGCTCTGGCTCAGTAGGCGGCCATCAGCGGTATGTCGACGTCGTCGAAACGCGGCTCGACGTTCAGCATCGGCGCGATGCGGCCGACGATGTTGCCGGCCGTCGGCCCGGCGTTCATGCCGGCCGTGGCCGGCAGGCCGGGCCGCTCCGCGTTGGGCTCGTCGAGAACCACCAGCACGAGATACTGCGGATCATCGATCGGGAAGGTGGCAATGAAGGCGTTGAAGCGCTTGTTGCTGGAGTAGCGGCCGTTTTCCACCTTCTCGGCGGTGCCGGTCTTGCCGCCGATGCGGTAGCCGGGGATGTCGGCCGACTTGCCCGAGCCGCCGGGCGCCAGCACGTTGAGGCGCATCAGATAGCGCATCTGCTCGGAGGTCGACTGTTTCATCACGCGCTTGCCGATCAGGCGCGCCTCCTCTTCGGTGCGCGGGAAGAAGGTCGGCGGGATCAGGATGCCGCCGTTCATCACCGAACTCGCCGCCATGGCGGTGGCGAGCGGCGACACCGAGATGCCGTGGCCGAAGGACACGGTGACGGTGACGAGATCCGACCAGCGCTTGGGCAGGATCGGCCGGGCGATCTCCGGCAGTTCGGTCGGCACCTTGTCCATCAGCCCAATCCGCTTCAGGAATTCCTGCTGGCCGGCGGAGCCGACGGTCAGCGCCTCGCGGCCGGTGCCGACGTTGGACGAATAGATGAAGATCTCCGGCACGGTCAGCACGCGGTGCTTGCCGTGGAAGTCGTTGATGGTGAAGCCGCCGATGGTAAGGCCGCGCGTGGCGTCGAAGGTATCGGTCAGCTTCACCTTGCCCGAGTCGAGCGCCATCGAGGTGGCGAATATCTTGAAGGTCGACCCCATCTCGTAGACCGCCGCCGAGGCGCGGTTCATGTTGTTGGGGTCGAGCGCCTCGACCGGGTTCATCGGGTCATAATCGGGCGCCGAGGTCATGCCGATGACCTCGCCGGTCTTGACGTTGAGCACCACCGCCGCCGACGCCTTGGCCGTGTAGCGCTGCATCGCCGCCGTGATCTCGTCATGCAGCACCTGCTGCACGCGGAGGTCGACGGACAGGCGGATCGGCTCGAGATTGCTCGACGCCATGCCGGCCTTCTGCAGATCGCCGAGCCACTGGTCATCGATGTATTTCTCGATGCCGGCGATGCCCTGGTTGTCGATGTTGACGTGGCCGGTGATGTAGGCGACCGTCCGGCCGGACGGATAGAAGCGCTTGTTCTCGGAGAGAAAGCCGATGCCGGGAATGCCGAGGGCGTGCACCGCCTCCTGCTGGGCCGGGGTGATCTCGCGCTTCAGCCAGAGGAAGCCCTGCTTGGAGGCGAGGCGCTGACGCACCACGTCGGTGCCGAGGTCGGGAAAGACCATGGCCAACTGCTCGGTCGCCTCATCCGGATCGACGATGCGGCGCGGCTCGGCATAGAGCGAAGCGAACTTGATGTCGGTGGCGAGGATCTCGCCGTTGCGGTCGAGAATGTCGGGACGGGCCGCCGACACCGCCGCCTGGGCGTTGCCGAGTGTCACCGATTCCTGCGGCAGGCTGATGCCCATCTGCACCAGGCGGCCGATGATGGCGCCATAGACCAGGACGAAGCAGGCCGAAGCGAGGAAGAGCCGGGCGCGCATGGTGTCGCCCGCGCCGCGCCGCTCAGACTCATGAAAATCCTGGCCGGCGGCGGTTGCCACCGGCTCAGCGGATTTTCGGAAAGGTCGGCCAACCCGGAACATCATTGTACCCGTCTCGCGTCGTCTTGAATGTCGGGCAGCACCGCCGAGCCGTCGGCCGATTGTTCGGTCGGCGCGTCGATCGGCGGGATCACCGGCTTTTCGGGGATGTCGGCGAGCGTGCCGATATGGTTGGAGGACAAGGGCGTCAGGTTCAGGATGTCCTGATGCCGACCGAGCAGGTCGCGCATGCGAGCCGGGCGCGTCAGCAGCGCCCATTCCGCCTTGAGCAGCGAAATGTTTTCGCGCGCCTGGGCGATTTCCGCCTGCGTCTTGCTGATGTTCTCGGCGGCGATCTCCGCCTCATACTTCATGTCGTAGACGGCGGCGGCCGACAGCACCATCAGGAACACCAGGAGGGCACTGATATAACGGGTCATGGCCTCTCCCTCCAAAGACTCGGAACACCGAGCGCCGCGCGGTCAAGCGGCCGGGCCGGCGCCTCGGTGCGGATGCCGAACCGGAGCTTGGCCGAACGGGCGCGCGGATTGACGGACAGCTCTGCTTCGCCGGCCTCGATCGGCTGCCGGCCTTCCAGGCGGAAGGTGGCGGGCGGCACCGTCGCCTCCGGCAGGTGGCGCGATCCGCCGGCCCGCTCGCGCGAGCGGTCGGCGAGGAAGCGCTTGACGATGCGATCCTCGAGCGAGTGGAAGGTGACGACGACGAGCCGGCCGTCCGGCTTCAGAACGCGTTCTGCGGCGGCCAGGGCATCGGCCAACTCGTCGAGCTCGCCGTTGACGTGGATGCGCAGCGCCTGGAAGGCGCGCGTCGCCGGATGCATCTCGCCGAACCGCTTGCCGCCCAGCACGCTTTCGATGGCCGAGACCAGCTCCGACGTCCGGCTGAACGGTTGGCTGTCGCGCCGCGCCACGATCGCCTTGGCGATGCGCATCGACTGCTTTTCCTCGCCGTAGATCCAGAACAGGCGGGCGAGTTCCTTGGGTTCGAACGTGTTGACGACGTCGGCCGCCGTCGGCCCCGAAAGGCTCATGCGCATGTCGAGCGGGCCGTCGGCGCGGAAGGAGAAGCCGCGTTCGGCCCGGTCGAGTTGCATCGAGGAGACGCCGATGTCGAGCACGACGGCGTCGACCGACGCCGCGCCGGCCTCAGCGGCCAGCCGGTCGAGCTCGGAAAAGGTCCCGGGGACCAGTGCCAGACGACCGGCACTGGCGGCAACCAGGGCAGCGCCGGCTTCGATCGCCGTCGGATCGCGGTCGATGGCGATGACGCGGCCGGCACCTGCGGCGAGCATGGCCCGGCTGTAGCCGCCGGCACCAAAGGTGCCGTCGATCGCCACCGCGTCCTCGAGCGGCGACAAGGCCGCGAGCACTTCGGCGATGAGAACGGGAATGTGCGGCGCGGCACCAGTCTCGAGGAGCGTGGTCATGCGCCATCCTCCGGCTTCAGGGCCGGCTTCGGCGAGCGCCGCAGCGCCCGCGCCCGTTCGCGCGCCGTCAGTTCGTAGGCGGCAAAGCGCTGGGGCTCCCAGATCTGGAACTTGTAGCCCTGGCCGACGAAGGTAACCTCGGAGGTGATGCCGGTGATCTCGAGCAGCGCCGGCGTCAGGCCGATACGGCCCTCGCTGTCGATCGTCAACCGATCCGAGGAGCCGTAGAAGGCGGTCGACAACAGGTCGTGATCCTCGGAAAACGGCGCGTAGCGGGCAAGATTGCGGTCGATTTCGGCCAGCAGCAGATTGCCGCCGCAGTCCACCGCCTCCATGTCGATCGACGGATAGCAGTAGAGCCCCTCGAAGCCATCGCGCGACAGCACCTGACGGAACGGCGCCGGAACGGACACCCGCCCCTTCCGGTCGATCCTGTTGGTGACGCGCGATACGAAGCCGTTCATCCATCCCCGCAGCCCGCCGCGAGCGGTGCCTGACATCCAGTTTCAGTGGCCGTGACACTGCTCCTTGCGGAGCATTCCGACCTGGCGGCTCGCGTAACGCGGACACGACCTGCGGCCGGGACGATCGTTGCATTCTGCAAGGCTCTGTCACGGTCGAGCCCGGTTTCGACTGTCCGCCGGACTCTCGAAATTGAAGAGACGTCTGGTTCGGATCACCTGCTTGCCGGGATGCTTTGGGATAGCATGGGATCATGTGGGGCGTCAACGAAAGCCGAGCGGCATGCACTGCCTGATGGCAGCTCTCAACATTTATGCGGCGTTAGGCTTAACAAGTCGTTCACCAGCGGTCGGCGCGACGCGGCGAGGCGCCGGACCGTCGAGCATCCAGCGGATTCGGGCTTGATGGCGCAGATGCCGGGCACCCGGTCTGGCAGCGGCGTGTCGACGCCCGCTTCGGGACGGCGCGCCCGGTCGATGCTGCCGGAGCGGATCGGGCCGCCTTGTCAAAAACAAAAAAGCCCCGCCATCCTCGCGGAATGACGGAGCCTGTAAGGGGCAATCGGGGCTGGGAGGGGCACCCCACCCATCTCATCCCATGCCGGTGCGCACCGGCATGCGCTCAGCGAGCTGCGGCGTTGCCGACGTTGTTGCCAGCGGACTGAGTTGCGTCAACGACATTGGCCGTGTCGTGACCGACACCGCGGATCGTATTGGCGCAGCCGCCAAGGGCGACGACCGTGAGAACGATGACGCCGAGGCTGAGGATGGATTTAGCGGACATGGGAAAGCCTTTCCTATTCAATCGCGGCCGGAGGGGCCTATCATTGATACGCGCCGAGCGTGCTTCCGGTTCCATCGGCCCCATAGAAAAACGCCCGGAAGGCAGAGCCTCCGGGCGTCAGTCCATCATTCAAGAGTGGAAAAGCCTCTTGGAAATCTTCCGAAGCCGCCCCCGGCGACTGAGGCCAGAAAAATCAGTCCTTGGCGCGCTCGACGTAGGAGGCGTCCTCGGTCATCACCACGATGCGCGTGCCGACGGCGATGAACGGCGGCACCATGGTGCGCACGCCGTTCGACAGGATGGCCGGCTTGTAGGACGAGGCCGCCGTCTGGCCCTTCACGGCCGGCTCGGTTTCGGTCACTTCCAGCGTCATGCGCGCCGGCAGCTCGATCGAGATCGGCAGATCGTTGTAGACGCCGATTTGGCACTCCATGTTCTCGGCCAGAAACGGCGCCCGGTCGCCGACCACCTCTTTGGCGACCGAGATCTGCTCGTAGGTCTGCATCTGCATGAAGGCGAAGCCGTGCTCTTCCTCATAGAGGAAGGTGTAGGGCTGCTCGTCGATCATCGCCTTTTCGACCTGCTCGGTGGTCTTGTAGCGCACCGACACCTTCACGCCGTCGTTGATGCGGCGCATGTCGATCTGCGTGGTGGGCGTGCCCTTGCCCGGATGAAAATTCTCCGCCGACAGGACGACGTGGAGCTTATCATCCAGCTCGACGACGTTGCCCTTGCGGATTTGGCTAGCGATGACCTTGACCATGACGTATCGGGTATCCTGAAAAACGGGTGGCGCGGCCTCGGAGCGGCGGCTCCAGGCGCGGATCGCGTCTCTCCTGACACTTTTGAAGCGGAAAAGGAAGAGGCGGAATGTACGAAACGCCCGGAGATTCGCCCTGGTGGTCGGTCGAACGGCATCTTGCCCGCCGCTCGTTCCTGACCGCCCGCGGTGAGATCAAGCGCGCCCTGCGCGTCTGGTTCGAGGCGGCCGGCTTCACCGAGGTCGAATGTCCCGCCCTGCAGGTATCGCCCGGCAACGAGGCGCATCTGCACGCCTTCGCCACGGAGAAGGTCGGCCCCGACGGCAGCCGCGCGCCGCGCTACCTCCATACCTCGCCGGAATTCACCGCCAAGAAGCTGCTCGCGGCCGGTGAGACGCGCATCTTCGATTTCGCCCGCGTCTTCCGCAACCGCGAAAAGGGCGTGCTGCATTCCTCCGAATTCACACTGCTCGAATGGTACCGGGCGAACGAACCTTACGAGCAACTGATGGACGACGCCGTCGCGCTGATGCGCCTTGCGGCAACCACGCTCGGGCGCGACCGCTTCGTCTGGCGCGGCCACACCGCCGATCCCTTCGCGGACGCCGAAAGGCTGACCGTCGCCGAGGCGTTCTCCCGCTACGCCGGCATCGATTTGCTCGCCACGCTGACCGACGATCCCGGCGCGCCGGATCGCGACGCCCTCGCGGCAGCGGCACAAGCGCGCGGCTACCGCGTTGTTGCCGACGACAGCTGGACCGACATCTACTCGCGCATTCTCGTCGAGAGCATCGAGCCCAACCTCGGCATGGACAGGCCGACCATCTTCTACGAGTACCCCGCCTGCGAGGCCGCCCTCTCCCGTCCCGTCGCCCGCGACCCGCGTCTTGCCGAGCGCTTCGAGCTTTACGCCTGCGGCGTCGAGCTCGCCAACGCCTTCGGCGAGTTGACCGATCCGGCCGAGCAACGCCGTCGCTTCATCGAGGAGATGGAGATCAAGCAGCGCATCTACGGCGAGCGCTACCCGATCGACGACGACTTTCTCGCCGCCCTCGGCCACATGCCCCCGGCATCGGGCATCGCCCTCGGCTTCGAGCGGCTGGTGGTGCTGGCCAGCGGCGCCCGTTCCATCGACGACGTCGTCTGGGCGCCGGTTTGACCGATCAGGACG